>JAZQFS010000088.1:0-18722 GCA_045539625.1 Eubacteriales bacterium
CACCTGCTTGTGCCGAAACATCATAACCGCCGATTTCAACGTCAGCAGCCACAACCGTAAACAGAAAACTGAATTCAACCGCTATCAGCATAGCACACAACATTTTTTTCATACTATGCCTCCTCTGAAACCTTACACTCCAAAGGCACAACAATTGGCGAAAAAACTCCCTTCATAAAGAAAACCTTCACAGTTGTTTCATCCTTAACTCCCAAAAAAGCAGATGAATATGTTTCATCAGCGCTTTCAGGGTTTGACTTCATGATTTTAACATCTGTCATTTCGCCGCTTTCTTTATATAAAGCAGCATATATGCATATATTGTCCCTCAAAAGTTCATCATGCACATTTACGGAAAAGTTGATATTATTACCTGTTTTCTGTGCTGTTACACTTGTGGGGTGAAATTCAGCAGTCGAGATTTCAACGCCGTTAATTTTCAGCAAAGACATCAAAAGGTCAGGCGTTTCTTCCTTACCGCCATCGGATACCACCGTAATATTGGCAAGAACCGATGAACAGTCAATGGGAGAACCTGATGCTATAGATATCCAAATTTTATTATTTACGTAATTTGAGTATCCGTACACCTTAACGCTGTCAGCAAAGTCTACATTCACCGTGCTTACGTTACTGTTCTTCACTTCATAGCACATATACACAGAGTACACTTCAATTCCTGTGTCCAGCGAGACCTCATAAGCCTCGCCGGATGCAGAAACCGATACTGCTGTAAAAGCAGCTATTGCCACTAAAAATATTGAAAGAATAATATTTTTCATTCTGAAACCTTCCAACTTCCGTCAACGTCACCTACAAGTACAGCAGAAAAGCTTAGCCTTGTGTACTCTCCTATAGTCAAGGTCTTTGAAGGCGGAACAAATTTCCATGCACCTGCAGGGAAGCTATCAATAAGAAATACAGATTTCTGTAAAATCAAGGAAGCGTCCACCTCATTTACGTTACCGTCTCCGTTGACATCTGCTGCCAACAACTGATTATCCGACAATTCGATAAGTCCTACCCTTGACTGAAGAATAAGCGAAACATCATAAGGATCTATAGCATCTTCGCTGTAATCGTCCTTTGTTACAGTTACTGTTACATCCTGTCTTGTAATTTCTCCGATAACAGTATTTCCTTTGCTGTCAGTTACACCGTTCTTTCCGGCTACAGATACTGTTACACCGGGAACTGCTGCACCGCCATTATAGTACGTAACAGTCGCATCAACCGTATAACAAGGAAGAATTGTAACAGTTGTATGCACTTCATTTGGCACTACATTTGCTCCATTCAGTTCTGCTCTTCTAAGCGTTATCTGTGTTTCTGTAGCCTGCTGTACATTACCGGGCTCAAGATACACATAGAACAAAGGTGAGCTGTCATCTGCGGGCTTGAATGACGTAGCACTTGCCATTGAGATTTTCAAAGTTCCCATACCGTTATAATGACTGCTTACAGTAGCATTGATACCTTCTGCAACCTTGGCACTTACATAAGAATAATTGCTTGTGGGTATTTTTATCTCTGCATAAAATGCCGTAAGGTCACCTTCAAGTCCCACATATACAGGCAAATTAAGCTTTCCGTTGCTTGCAACTGTTGCTTCGTTTATTTGAACATAGCTGGACACATCACGGTATGTTATACCCGAATTCAGGTACGCTGTCTTTCCGTTAAGCGTTACTGCTATCGGATATGTTCCTACAGCAAACTTCGATGCTGTAAACGTGAACTGTTCTCCGTTTTCTGAAACAGAAAATTCTGTAATATCGACGTTTCCAAGCTTTACTGTCATTTCCTCTGTAAACAGCTTACCGTAAACCGTAACGCTGACATTCTCTTCTTCTATTCCTATTACCGAAGGAGTAACCGCAAGCAAGGACGGTGTACCGTCGGTAGTTATTGCATAAGGAACTGCAGAACTTCCGCTATATGCACTGTTTCCTGTACTGTCCTTTACTTCAAGATAGTATTCAATGCCTGCTGCTGTAACAGCTGAGCTTGGGATTGTAGTTGTATACATACCTGTAGCATCGGAATAGGACATTGTCTTTTTGGTAAATGTGCTGTCGCCGTTCTTCTTATAATAAAGAGACACGCTTGCAACGCCTATATTATCGTTAGCTTTTGCAGAAACCGTAACACTGCTGTTAGCCTTTGCCGAGCCTACGGGTGAATGAGTAATTGTGGGCTTCACATTATCAAGAGGCGCTGCACTTGCTACATTGGACTTTACGCCTTCAACCTCATTACCGTCGGTATCTACTACAGTAAAGTAATAGTAATACTCAACACCGGGTTGTACATCGGTATCTGTATAATAAGTATCGGTTAGAGTTGTGGTATTAAGCTTTGAGAAATAGCCGTCGGGCTTTGTCTTACGGTAAAGATTATAGCCTGCAAGAAGCTCATAATCGTTCTGAATCCATTCAAGGTCAATTTTATCTATTCCACCTGTGGCATTAAGCACCATTGCAAGAACAGAGCTGCTGTTGATTTCAAACTGGAATCTCAATTCATCAGTACCGCAAACAAGCCACTTATCATCAGCCGCACAGCCGCCTTTTGCTCTGAAAATCTGTGTGCCGCCTGTTGAAACAGAGGATATCTTTGTTGTACCCACCCATTCACGTTCGGATATCCAGTCACCTGTCACAAGATAATCGGTATAAGGAGCATCACCGCCATAAGTTATATAAGGCTGTGTTTCGCTGTCCATGTCACGGTTATAGGTCACGTGAACTTCGTATGTCTGTCCCGGTGCTGCAAATTCAACAGGAATATCAGAGTCTTGTTCTGTAAGCCAAATGTTAGTAACAAAGGGATATATTTCTTCAAGGGATTCGCTTTCGAGAGTGAGGATGGGGGTTTCTACAATGTTGCTATACAAACCCGGATAATCATCGTCATCAATAATCATACGGTTAATAAGTTTGCTGTTTTCTGTACCCCAATAGTTATTAGCTATACTGTAGTAATAATCTGTATTGTATTCCGGTGCTTGGAATTTTATCCAGGTATTAGTATCTGAGTTTAAAAATGGATTAAGTATAGCATTGTTATCAACATTATTGAAATAATCACTATAATAGTCATTATTATTCAAATTTTTAATTACTTCTTTGATTTTTTCGTTAGAAATTGTTGAAGGAATTTCGAATAATATGTATCGGTCTGTTGTAAATAACCGATCCAGTCTCGCTCCTTGCAGTGATGCATATCGTTTTGAATCGGCATATCCGCTTACCCCAAAACTCAAAATAGGATAACCGTAATTTGTAGGTAATATCTGTATATCACTTACATATGGGTTCTTGTCTTCCCATTCATACAATTGAGTATCAGAATTGTATATACCTCCCAAAAAAGCATTTGTATTTATCGCACCATTATTATCTTCCTCTCTTGTTTCTTCACCTAACAAATATAACTGCTCAATAATAAATTCTTGTTCATCTTTATCATTCAAGCAACCAAGCGTACCTCCGAGGCAATTCGCTATCATTCTTAAGTAATCAAGCGTAATCAATTCATAGTGTTCATACGGCTTCATAAACACATATTTGCTATGTGAATTTTCATAAGTTTGTATCTCGGTAAATTCAGGAATCGCCTTTGGTGTCTTTGCTAATTTTCGGAGTGTTGAAATTTTTGTTATTGTTCCGTATTTATCGGTAAAAGGTTTACCCCCAATAAAAACACAGTTTAAAAAGTCCTTCGTACTTTTAATGTTTGCTTGAGACATTGAGCAATTTATAAAAATACAATTGACGCTTTCCTTTATACCGACTGATGCCCCATACTCCGTTCCATAATAAATGTTTTTCACTATAGAATTAGATAGAGTATCAATATATATACGCTCTGACGAACTTGAAGCCTCTGCATTAACACCTCTTCTGTAATTAATCCCCTCAAAAGTTTGAGTAAGGATGCAATGATCCGCCAAATCTACGCCATTGGTAAACGCACCATCATACTGAAGTAGTGGATTGATAATACTGCAATAGACAAGATTCTCAACGCCTCTCGTGTCAATCATAACAGCATATTTCTCAAATGAGGCACCGGGGAACATCTCAATAGGGTTAGATTCTGTTCCTATTGCATTTAACGTACCAAAGTTTTTAATATAAACGATGGATCTCTGTCCATAAGCATCCTCAAAATCACTTGACCAGAACTGAATTTGTGTACCCGGTTCAATGGTAAGAGTTACTCCTTCATCAATAACAATGGCGTTTTCAACTATCCAATACTTATCTGAGGTGAGAGTTGTATCTTCGCTGATGTGACCGCTTATCGCCGTACCGCTTTGCACACGGAAGGTTACACAAAGTCTTTTTTCTCCCCCTATATTATATATGGTGTCGTCATCTTCGTCCCATCCGTTTGTTGTTTCAACGGTGTAGTAGATTGCAATTTCGGTGTCGTTAGGTGTCTCGGGAGCAATTACAAATTGAATTGGATTATCTATTGTTTCAAGATAACCATCGTTATATACAAAGCCGTTATCAACATTTGAGAATGTTCCGCAAGGGTCAAGTGTAACGGTATCATTTATAAATTCTACGTAGGGATTATCAACACCTCCGTCAGAGGTTGCATTTGCTCTTACGGTAATTTCGCCTGTTTTACCCCACTGGTTCCGAATAGAAATACCAAGATTTACAGTTTCGCCAGCATCGATTATGTTGTCGCCGTCATTTTCTTCGGAAAGCTCAATATTGTCAAGAACAAAAGCCTGTGCAACTGAAAGGTTAGGCTCAGGAAACTTTGTAATACTGTGGTAAAGGTCTGCTCGTGCATACTCATGAAGTTCGCCAAACTTGTCTTTATAAATTGTAGAAAGGTCTGTTGCGGAAACAATCTGTCCCATAATAAAACGGGAATTATATTCAGACTCATCAGAATAGTTGCTTCTGAGAACAGCTGCAATCGATGATACCACGGGTGCCGCCATAGAGGTACCGTCCCACTCGGCATATCTGTTACCGGGAAGTGCTGAATATATGTTTGTACCGGGTGCAATTACTTCATATTCTGCATTAGCGTTATTATAGTAATCCCAATTTGAAAAATCTGCTTACTCTCCGTTTTCATCGGAAGCCATAACACCAATTACAAAATTGTATGCCGCAGGATAGATATCAACCATTTTCATAAACTCAATAGGAGCATCGGCTGTAGGAAGTCCATCGTTACCAGCAGATGCTACAAGAACCGCTGTTGCAAAAGCATCTTCGAGTGCTTCCTTTAGGCTTGAAGACAGCTCAGTACTACCAAATGACATATTTATAACATCTGCACCCATCGAAACAGCATACTGAACACCTTCGACAATGTCTGTATTTGAAAGTTTACCTGTCGCTTGTCCGGCTTTAATTGCCATAATTTTTGCGCCGTAAGCAACACCCACTCCGCCCAGGTCATTATCCGCCATAGCGATAATACCCGCTACATGTGTACCATGACCGTTATTATCCATGGGATTTCCTGCAAGAGCAGTCTTTATGTTAGCAGTTGTATCTACTCCGTAGTAGTCATCTATGTATCCGTTGCCGTCATCGTCAATACCGTTACCCGGGATTTCATTGGCATTTGTCCACATAGAAGATGCAAGGTCTTCGTGAGTATAGTCTACACCTGTGTCAATAACAGCTACAACAACACCTTCGCCGGGAGCAATTTCAGTTCTGTTATAAGATTCTTCCCAGCCTCTGCGAACGTGCAAGCCCTTATCGTCATCATGATCGTCACGCATAAACCAGTTATGTCTACGCTCGTGCTCTCTGGGAACACCTCTTCTTGACGCAATATCCGCAGTAATTTCATAAAGATAGTTAGGCTCAGCAGCAACTATACCTGACGCATTATTAAGTGCTTCCACGGTTTCTTCAACATCACCGTCTATTGTTGCTTTATACCAGACAATCTCTGTTTCTTCAGCAAAGAGTATGCCGTCACCGTCAGCTTTGGGAGTTGTACGGAACAGCTCTTCGGCTGAAAGAATGCCCAAGTCCTCAAAAAGTCCATCATCTTCAGACATCAGTGAGGCTTCGCCTTCTGCCTTGGCGAACAATACCTCGCCTTTAACATAATCAGCCTTTATGCCCAATTCTTCCTCTTTATCAAAATCAACAGTATAAGCATGATCATCCGGCTGTGTTGCAACAAGATTCTTAGGTTGCGCAGGAGTGTATGCGTTAGTCGGTCTTGAGGTGAATTCGCCCAGCTACGCCTCCCACTCCGCCGTTTCATCATCAGATTCGTTCCTCATCGACTCAAGGGCAACAGTGAGGTTTTCATCATCGTTTGCTTCTTCGTTGTCAGTCTCAGCATATATCGGCGTACTTGCCAACATACTGAGAACTAACAGCCAGGATGTGATGCGTTTTTTCATAATAATCGTAGTCCTTTCTAAAAAAACAACTATGGTTTCTTTTTAGTGTTTACTTTTCTTACAAAAAAGAAAAATTGAATCACAAGTTAATACTATCACAAGCGAGGATAAATGTCAATCAATTATTATCATTTTTTGGCTTTTTATTGAATTTACGTCAGCATATTCTATAAATTTCGTAATGAAAAACAATAAAACAGAAAAAAAGCCCTCGCACCTGCCATTGCACCTGCCACCGCACAAACCGCCGCTGCTTGGAGTTGGCTTTGGAATCGATTTCTGAGGTTGTCTTTGTACATTGGAGTTCTTTTTGTAATTGGAGTTTTAGTTTTTCTTGCCGTTGTTCTTTTCTTTGTTTGCTACCTATTTCATTTGCTATAAATATTAGAATTATAGACTTGGTATTTCTTTCATATTAGTAATAGGATGATACATGACAGGAGTTTTGAAAATCATCTGAATAATATTTAATATGGAGGAAAGAAAAATGTCAAAGAACAAAAACAAGAAGAAAAACAACAATCAGGAGGTATTTATGCAAATCAGCTCTGACAAAACCGACGAAAAGGTTATGCTGAAAGTGCCGAGTCATTACAAAGACATACTTAACAGACTTATGGCTGATACCGACTGCAAAGACTATCACAACAGCGGGGATATGCTGCAATTCTTTTGCGAGCTTTTCACAGAGCTTGACCACAAGAAACGTAGCGACTTCGAAGTATTGCTCAATAGCAAAGTGGCAAAAACCGAAACAATCAGCGATCTTGTGAAACTTGTCTTACAGAGAAACCGATACTACATACTTCGCAATGTAGATACCTTGGAAAAGTTAGGCTGTTTTCACATAAAGGCATCTCGAATTAATAATCAGGACGATTGGATAGCACATTCTTCCTTTGATAATGCCAAAGTTGTCGGAGAGCATATTAAAAGAGAAGAGTGCGGAAAGTTTTTCGCGGGCACTATGTTGGTGTTTATTCTTGCTTTAAATCAGATGATTGACAGAGAAAGACCTCGCACAACAGCGAGGTCTTTTAAGCATTATTGATTAATATTTTGCTTGGTTATAACTTCAATACCGAATCTATTCAGCTTTTCTTCTTTCATCTTTTTCCTGAACCTTCTTTGTGTCACAACACCGTTACATTTTGCACTGCAGTATTTTTTCTTTGTATCTGAGCTTGTAACAACAATAAGGTTTCCGCAATCGGTTCTCTCACATACCTTGTATATTGTATGCTTGGGATTGTAATAAAACAATGAAAAATACATTGCGGTCAAAGGGTCGGGAATTTCCCAACTTGCAGTCATGGTCTCGGCATCATATACGGGATGGATATTTGACAGATAATAATCCATCTCTTTTTTTATTACCTTTTTTGCAATGGACATCAGTAATTTCATATCGTCTTTGTCAAAAGCGTATGTTCTGTTCAAATCTAAACCGTGCTTAAAAGAGAAAGCACCGTTTTCTTCTTCAGTCATTGACGGATACTTTGCGTAGATGTGCATTAAAAACTCTATAAGTTCCCGAGTATCTGCATCACCCTCGTAAGATGCATAAAGATCACATATCTTGTTTCTGAATGTAATGTCCTCTTTCAAAGTCCAATATACATTGTCGTTGAAATAATCATCCGTTGTGTAAAAAGATAATCTGGCTTTCTTTTTGTAGATGCTGTCATATACATGCGTGCATTTACCGTTATCCCTGGGAGTAGCATCTTCAGGTAAAGACTGTGAAAAATTAATGTGTTTTGCATATTGACTGCCGGGATGAAGATAAGGGTTTTCAACGTTGAGTTCTATTAGTCTGCCTTCTTTAATGGCAGAGAATTCTTCGTCCATATGATCACAATCATTACCGTCGGTTATATATTCAACCGAAATGTGTTCAACATTTTCCCAGGCTTTTCTGAATTCATGACAGCTCGAAAGCTTCTCCACATCGTTATCCTTTGAATATGAGGTGAGAGATACCTGCTTTGCGTTTGCAAGAAAAGTCGTGCAGTAGAACAATACATTGTAATCCATCTCGAGCTGATTTTTATTTAGTTCAGTTATGAGTATATTGAGATATTTCCTGAACCTATAGAATATGAAGATTACCCCTCAGCTTATTCAGCACGAAACGGTTACGAAGACTAACTCAAACAACCAACTTACAATATCTCCCAATCTGTCATACTTATAATAGCAGATATACAGATTGGGAGACACCAAATATTAAAACAATACAAAGGAGTAACAACCATGACCTACAAGAAGCTCAAAACAGTAACTTTCACCGTCACTCTTACAAACGGAAAAGAGCAAGACATAAAGTTGCCTGCAAATTATCAGATTATATTTGACAGCGTGACAGGCGGCACTGCAGGATATGCAACCGCAAGGCTATATGACACATTTGTATCGGAGTACAGCAGTCTCAGCGAATTCGAAAAAGAAAAGTACCGTCACATCGCAAATTCAGGACGTGTAAGAACAGATGAAATGTGCGACCTTGTGAATATTTTCCACATTATGGATCAATACTTATGTATTGAGAACGTCAACGACTTCGAAGATTTGGGCAGACTGTATGCGTCAATACAGATGCTTGAATGTATCAGTGATGCGACAGAAGACGAGATGGCTTTGCGGTATGCAGAGCTTGGTCAGGCAGTATGCGATGAGACAAACGGATTTTTTGTAGACAACAAGTTTTATTGCTTGATGTGACAGCCAAATCCGACAGTAACTGAAGACACAGCTTTTACATCACAATGTACGGTACAAAGCGTATAATTTTCCTCATAAAGGGAAACCCACACCGAAAGATTAAGCAAAGGAGGCGGTTATTTGAACAAGACAAGCGCAGATTCTGAGCGTTTGGAGCAGAAATTTTGCAAAGAAGCCTGGCTCAGGTATTTTAACGGATATCTTTTAAAATCCGGCACAATATCTCAAAAAGAATACGAGCGTATGGTTGAAAAAATAGCCGCACGCTGTGCCGTACACAAGTAATACGAGGAAAGATAACCGTAAGCGGAAGAGCCGGTGTGCTCTTCCGTTTTTTCTGTCATGATTATATTCCCTATTGATTTTTCAGCTTCGCTATGATATAATACTAATGACAGATAATGATACAACGAACTTTTCTTCCCCATAAGGAGATAAAAATGGATATATTAACCATACGAAACCAACTTAAAACAAAAACAATATATGATATACCTCTGCGTGTAACTTACTATGCCCGTGTGTCGACGGAGACAGACGAACAGCTCAACTCTCTTGACAATCAGATGGCATACTATGAAGACCTTATAAAGAAAAACAAAGCCTGGACCTTTGTGCCGGGGTATGTTGACGAAGGTCTTTCGGGTATTTCCATAAAAAAGAGACGGCATTTCAAGGAAATGATGGCAGACGCCAAGGAAGGCTTGTTTGACCTTATCATCACAAAGGAAATTTCACGTTTTGCCCGTAACACCCTTGACTCTCTGCAGTATACAAGAGAGCTGATGACGCTGGGCATAGGCGTATATTTCCAGAACGACAATATCAACACCCTTGACGAGGACTCAGAGCTTAGACTTACCATTATGGCATCAATTGCACAGGACGAAATCAGAAAGCTGTCAAGCCGTGTAAAATTCGGACATCAGCAGGCAATAAAGTCAAACGTGGTTCTCGGCAACAGCAGAATTTTCGGCTACAAAAAGAACAAGAAGCACCTTGTTATAGACGAAACACAGGCACCCATGGTACGTGATTTGTTCCGTCTTTATGCCACGGGACAATACAGCATGAAGCAGCTTGAAAAGCATTTCTATGAACAGGGCTACAGAAACTACAACGGCAACAAGATAGCACACACCACAATGTCGGGTATTATCTCAAATCCCAAGTACAAGGGCTACTATGTGGGAAACAAGGTGCGTATTGTTGATATGTTTACCAAAAAGCAGAAGTTTCTGCCTCCCGAAGAATGGGTAATGTTTAAGGACGAAACAGGCGAGATTGTTCCTGCAATAGTTTCCGAGGAAATATGGGACAAGGCTAACGAAATACTGTCACGCAGAAGCGAGGACGTAAAAAACAGGCAGGGAATCTGCAATCATGCAAATCTGCTGACAGGAAAGCTGTTCTGCACCCACTGCGGTGCGGCATATTACAGGCGTGAGTCCAAAAGCAAGGACGGCAAGGTCAACTCAAAATGGGTGTGCAGTAACAAAATCAACAACGGTGCAGACGCCTGTCCCTCCTTCCCTATTTATGAGGACGAGATTAAGCCCATACTTTTTGAAGTTTTCAGCGAAACCAAAACAGACGTTGAAGCCCTTATTGATGAATACACCGAAATGTTCACATCTTTGGAAACCGACAATGAAACGGCAAAGCAAATAGAAGAGCAAAAGCGCATAATTGAGCTGTCCGAGCAAAAGAAAAACAAGCTTCTTGAGCTTGTTACAACAGGAGATATTACTACAGCCAACTTCAGGTCAATGACAGGCAGGTGCGACAAAGAGGCAGAGGAAGCAAAGAAAACACTTTCCGAGCTTGAAGAGCAGTTGTTCTCAAAGGAAGAATACAGAAAGCACACAAACGAAATCAGAGCAAGGCTTGAGGCGGCAGTGAAGGACGCAAGCAGCGGAATTATCACAAACGAGTTTGTAGCTGAGTACATTGACAAAATCTTTGTAACGGTACAGGAAGATGATACAGCGAAGCTTGAAATCAAGATATTTACGGGAAAAAGCACCGAAAAATGGCTTAACAAGCTAAGTAAAAATCTCAGGAGTCGTACGGGTCACACTATGAAGAAGATGGTCGAAGCCTACGAAAACGGTATGAAGGGCTCCAACTAATTATTTCAGCTTTCAGCCTTATCATTATCCTCCATTAAAGCAATTAAGCCGTCGGCAGAAGCCGACGGCTTTTCTTCGGTAATTTTACAAAATATTTTATGCTTCAATCTTTTCTTGTGTGTTTTCTTCAGACTTTTTAAGCGAAGAAAGAATACTGCCGTAAAGACCGTCAATTTTTCCTTGGTCAAACATACTTGTGTAGGTAAATATAAAGCAATGTACTTCCTGGTCATATATTTTGCGGTCGAGTTCATTGTTCTCTATCAGCTTTTTGACTTTCTCAAGGCGCTCATTGTTTTCTACAAGCTCTGTCTTTCCGTTGTCAATGTAGCAGTAAACCGCCTTTGTGTAAAAGCACACATTGGTTGCCGCCGTCTTCTCTGCCCTTATAACGTCCTCGTAGTCATTTATCAGCTTGTTTTTTCGTCTGTTATTCCGACTTCTTGCGACACTTGCCTCCCAGCCGTCATTTGTAAAGGTGTCGGTATTTCCTTTTGCAAAATCACTTGCCGTATTCTTGTTGTCTATAGTATAGTAAAACTGAGGACCTGTGAAGGGATTTGAGTAATCCCCCACCTTTCCTATATCATAAGACTCATTTGGTACAACCGAAACATTCGGGTAGTACTGCATCACAAGTCCGCTTTCCCTGTCAATTGCCGACACATACCTTCCGTCCCGGGAAACAACCACGTCAAAGCTTTTTGGAAGTACAAAGGAATACTCTCCTTCCGTCACCGTGATTTCAGCTTTTCCGTCCTGCGTAATAGCCGACAAATCGGACACGGCAAGTGAAGAGAGGATTTTTCCGAGCTTCTCCTCGTCCTTGCTGTTTATGCTGATAAAAGCATAATATTCGTTTCTCTCTGACAGCAGATATTTTGTGCAGCTTTCGTCCATATATGTGAGGGTGTAGCCTTTAAGAATTTCACCGTCAACCTCAAAGTCCTTGACGTGTGAGGAGTACATATTTCTCGAATTTATCACTGACGTCCAAGCCGCTTTGTGCTCTTCAAGAAAAGCTTTTGCATCAAAGCCGTCTTGCTTTTTGTAAATTTCAACGCAGATTGTGGGCTTTGCCGAAGCACTTATGTCAAGCTTTTTTGCCTCAGGCAGCTGTTGGCAGGCAAACTCGGCGGGCAGGGTTACATCTGCGTAGTCAAGGGAGATTGAGGTAATGTTTCCCTTTTCGTCACGGACTTCTTCCATAGTGTTTGCGTAATTGTTGTACAAAGAGACGGTAAGATAAGAATAATCTCCCACCGTCCTGAGTGTCTTTTTTACACGAAGGCTTGTGCTGTTTTTCTTTTTGTAAAGAATACTGTAGGAGTAAACGGTTGTGTTATTGTGCTCACTTTCGGTTATATCTGACAGGATATACCCATTAGCCGTTACAACCTGCTTTTGATTGTTTCTGTCCTTTTCAAGTACCTCTTTTGGGTTTTCAAGGGCAGGCGTAGAAAATTCGTAGCCGTGTACCGTACCGAAATCTCCGTAATTATGCTTTGAAGTTCGGTAAAATACATATTTGCCGTTTTCTCCCCTTTCAAGTGCATAATCCTGAGGCATGCTAATGCTCAGAAAACCGTCATCAAAGCTTTTGAAGCCGTCGGTCACAACATCGCCTCTGTCAAGATAAACCCTGATTGCACGTGTGGCATCATCGTAGGACACCAAAGCATCAAAGGACTCGCTGATAAAACGAAGGGGCACCATGGTAACGCTGTTTGTAAGCTGAGGAGCCGAAAGAAGCTGAACCTGCTTTCCGTCACATTCCGCAAAAGCATTGTCAATCCACAGCTTTAACGTCTTTTCGCCGTATGAAAGAGTTACTCTTTTTTCACTGCCGTCCCAGTCAACCTCGGCACCGAATGCCTCGGTTATGACTCTAACAGGCACAAGGGTTACACCGTCGGGTGTGACATAAGGCGTTTGCACCTCAACACCTTCGCCGTTTATGTAAAGATTGCTTTCTCCCACCTTAAAGGCAATTTCAACGATATCCTTTTCAAACTGTGCCGTACACACAAGAGAAAAGCAAACAAGCATTGCCGAAATTACAAATAAAATTAAGCTTTTTTTCATGGTAATCCTCCTCATTTATCTTGCTGTATTGTCAACGGAAATCATCGCCGTAAACACGCCCGACTCGCATCGGAACAAAACCTCTCCGCCCAGCCTTGCGGCTATGCTTTGCATATTGATAATGCCGAAGCCGTGCTTTTCTCCGTCATTTTTGTAAGACTGAAGGCGTGCTGTGTCAATGCTTTCAGCCACATTGTTTGAAACATTTATATTAACCCTGCCGTTGTTGACTATAATAAAAAGCTTTATGTTTCTTTGATTTTCGGGAAGCTTTTCACTTGCCTCTATGGCATTGTCAAGAGCATTTCCCACAAGTATTGAAAAGTCAACCGCGGCAATTTCAAGGGATACAAGATTTCTGTGTTCAAAATCTACCTTTATTCCCTTTTGTGCCGCTTCAGCCAATTTAAAGTTAAGCACCGTATCCACCGTACTGTTGCCCGTCAGCGTATTTCGGTGACTTGCCATGGAGGCTGTTTTTTCCTTTATGGCTTTTACTGCACCCTCGGTATCGCAGGCTTGTATTTGTGAAAGTATGCCAAGAAGAAAGTTTTTGCTGTCATGCTCCAGCTTATACACCTCTCTGCTGCTGTTGAAAAGCGTTCTGTACTGCTTTTCCTGCTGTTTTACAAGCTGTTCGGCATATTCAAGGCGGCTGCGGTATTCGGTGTCCTTACGCAGGTTATCAACGATTTTGAAAACAAGAAAATTCGATGCGATAAGAACGACGGTGCTGACAAAATAAACAGTACTCAATTTGGCACTCAGTTTAAAGCTGACAAGAGTATAATACATTGAAATTGATACCAACACCGTAGAAAGCGGCATTGAAAGCAGCGACAGCCATTCCGGTCTGAATTTGCCGTACAAAAGCTGCTTTTTGGATACAGCAACAATATAAATTATAACAAAACCCACAAGCTTTGATGCTACAGATGCTGTAAAATACTCAATGCCGTTATTTGGTAAATAGAATTTTTCGTCAAGCAGAGCCGTTGACACATACATAATAATGTTTTCTCCCATTGAGCATAATGCAATATACGCAAAAGAAACAAAAAACCTGTTATACAGCTTGTACGAAAACAAAAAGGTGTACATCACCGTTGAAATGCTGAGAATTGCCAGCTTTATAAAAGGCTCCTTTACAAAATACAGGCATAACAAAAACATTACAAATGAACCTGCTGCAACAGGCGACAACGGCTTTTTAAGCCTTTGCTTTGACATGGCATTAAAAAACATATACATTCCCACATAGTTAAGTATGCAGGTGGTTAAGGGTGTTACAACGGCAAAGAAAACATCAGACATATATTTCTCCTTTTACAGCACAAAGTTTTCAAGATACCTGTTATATGCCGACACCGTCTCGGTACGTTTTCTTGTACTCAGCATTACCTTCTCGCCGTTTGTCAGCACAATTTCGTTTTTCATAATGGCATGCACCTTTTCAAAATTCACAATATAGCTCTGATGGCATTGATAAAAGCCGAGTGCAAACAGCTTTTCGCCTGCATTTACAAGGCTGTCACGTGTTTCGTAACTATCCTTTTCGGTATGTACCACAAGATGCTTGTTCAGATATTCGATATAATATATTTCTCCTATGGGAACGCTTACAAAGCCTGTCTTGGTTTTGACGGTAAAGCTTGCATTAAGCCTTTTGTACTTTCTCAAAGCACGCACCAGAATTTCTCTGAATTTGCCTTCATCTATTCCCTTTACGATATAATGAAAGGCGTTGCAGTCAAAGGCATCAACGGCAAACTGAGGATATGCGGAATAAAAAATAATAATTGTTTTTGCATCGGCTTCATTTATCCTGAGCGCCGTTTCTATTCCGCCCATTTCAGGCATATCAACATCAAGAAACACTATTGAATAATGTTCTCCTTGTGTCACCGAATTTAAAAGTGCCGTTCCCGAATCAAAAAACAGGTACCGGACATCGTCAAAAACACCCGAATTTTTAATAAGCGTATAAAGTCCCGTCTGACCGTTTTTATCGTCATCACAAATTGCAATTCTCATTTTGATTTTCCTTTCATTCCCCGAAAAAATCCTGTTTTTATATGCTTTTGCCGCGAATAGTCCGTTTTTTGCATCATTTGGGAAAATCACCCAAAAAACACAAAACGGATTTTTAGACAACTAAAAACCCACAGCAAGCATTCCTATTAAAAAGTGCGCCCCAACAAAGAGACGCACCCAAAAAAGTGCTCTCCTCATTGCTGCTACACAACCTCAGCATTCAAAAGGGAATGAGAGAAAAGAGAAACACCTCTTCGGCAAGATTGTTCCCCGTTTAAATGCATCATATTCGGTTGTGTAGCATAACTATTTTATCATATGGTCAGAGAATTGTCAAGAGACGCTTTTTTTATATAAATCACCAAAAAACTTGCAAAATAAAAAAATGTCTGCTATAATGATGCTGTAATACTACTTATGAAGAGGATAATATTATGTATCAGAAAGACATTCACAAGATCTGGCTTGCAACAGGACAGAACAAAGTTTATCTTGAGCCGTCTATGGCAAACCGCCACGGACTTATAGCAGGTGCAACGGGAACAGGTAAAACCGTCACCTTAAAGGTGCTTGCGGAAAGCTTTTCCGATATGGGAGTACCCGTCTTTGTTGCCGACATCAAGGGGGATCTTTCGGGTATGTGCAAGGAAGGCTGCGAAAACAAGCACATTCGCCGAAGCATTCACACCATGGGCATTACCGATTTTAATTACTGCACCTACCCTGTGCGTTTCTGGGACGTTTACGGCAAGAAAGGTCTACCTGTAAGAACCACCGTTTCCGAAATGGGACCTGACCTTCTGGCACGTCTTTTAGGTCTCAACGACACACAAAGCGGCGTGCTCAGAATTGTTTTCAGAGTTGCCGACGACAAACAGCTTTTGCTTGTTGACCTTAAGGACTTAAAGGCGATGCTTCAGTATGTGGGCGACAATGCAAAGGAATTCAAGCTTATGTACGGCAATGTGTCGGCACAGACCGTGGGAGCTATACAGCGTTCCCTTCTGGCACTTGAGGACGAAGGCGGAGAGCTTTTCTTCGGCGAGCCGTCCTTGGAGCTTTCGGATTGGTTTGAATGGGACGAAAACGGCAGGGGTATTATGAACATTCTTGAATGTTCGGAGCTTTTCCAGCACCCCCTTCTTTACGGCACCTTCCTTTTGTGGATGCTTTCGGAAATATACGATATGCTTCCCGAGGCAGGCGATGCACCAAAGCCGAAGTTTGCCTTCTTCTTTGACGAAGCACATCTTCTCTTTGACGATGCCCCCAAGGCACTTTTAGACAAGGTTGAGCAGGTGGTAAGACTTATCCGTTCAAAGGGTGTAAGCGTTTGGTTTATTACGCAGAATCCGTCGGATATTCCCGACAGCGTTCTCGGTCAGATAGGAAACAGAGTACAGCACGCTCTCCGTGCCTACACTCCTGCCGACCAAAAGGCGCTTAATGCGGCGGCAAGATCCTTCAGAATAAATCCCGCCTTCAGAACGGTTGACGTTTTGCAGGAGCTTGGAACGGGCGAAGCACTTGTATCGGTGCTTGATGAAAAGGGTGTGCCCACAATGGTTGAAAGAGCCAACATTCTTCCGCCAAAAAGCAGTATGTCGGCAGTTTCCGACCAAGAGCTTCAGGATGTTGTAAATTCCTGTCTGCTCCGCAGCAAATACTCTGACGAACAAGACAACATCTCGGCATACGAGCAGCTTGTAAAGGTAAACGAGGAGGAAGAAAAGGCAGAGGAACAAGCCAAGGCACAGCAAGAAAAGGAAAAAGCAGAGGAAAAGGAAAGAAAAGAAAAAAGCTCCGCCAAAAAATCCTCAGGAAGAAAGAAAACGTCAGCTTTTGAAAAGGCAGTCAACAGCACTGCAAATACAATCGGCAGAGAAATCGGCAAAAAGATTGTGAGAGGCATTTTCGGAAGCTTTTTCAAGTAATGAAGCTGTACAGCACAAAGCTCCGACCAAACGGCGGAGCTTTATTTTTCAAATTCTCTGTATTTGACAACATTTAATATATTGCCATTGAAAAATAGGAGGTGTTCCGTCTTGAAAATCATAAAAAAAGCATTGATTATACTTGCCCTTATAACTGCCGTAACAGGCTGTTCGAAAAAAAACGACCTTCCCCATAATCAGCAGCCCTCTCAAAGTGAAAAAAGCGCCGTCACCGAAAACCAGCCGCCAAAGCTTAAGCCCGAGGACACCGACGGCATTTTCTCCATTGCCGTGATTCCCGACACCCAGCAGGAGGTTGTAGGCAGCAACGCCGTGGAAAACAAGCTTTTTCCAAGCCGTACACAATGGCTTGTTGACAACAAAGACGAGCTTGACCTGCGATGTGTCATTCACACAGGCGATATAGTAAATTGGGGAAACGAAGACAACAGCCAGTTTGAAATTGCATCAAAGGCAATGGAGGTTCTTCCCAAGGCAGGAATTCCTACTTCATTATGTCTCGGCAACCACGATACTGCGGCAGTGGGTGTAGGAGGAAGTGCGGCAGATCCTGCAAACACACCTGCAAGAGTGAGGGATACTTCTGCCTTCAACAAATATTTTACCCTTGACACATACCAAGGTCTGAGACCTGAAACCGAGGGCATAATCGACAACACCTTTCTCCGCTTTAAAGCAGGAGGAGTCAGATGGATGGTGATTAGTCTTGAGCTGTGGCCCAGAGAAGAAATAATAGCCTGGGCACAAAGACAAGTTGAAAGACGTCCCGACCACAATGTAATAATCGCAACACACTCATATCTTACAAACGAAGGAAATATTCTGCAGAATAACGGCGGATACGGTGCAACAAGTCCTCAGTACCTTTATGACAATCTCATAAGCAAGTACGAAAACATAAAACTTGTTCTCTGCGGACACACCGGCACCTCCTTTGTACGGGAAGACACAGGCGACAACGGCAACAAAATAGTAACCCTTCAGGGTGCATTCCACAGAAACGACAAAAATCCCGTAAAAATCGTAAACATAGATGTAACCGGCGGCAAAGTCTACGGTTATGTTTATTCTCCCATTGATGAACACCGTATGGATTGGCACGATTTTTCCGTTGACGGCTTGGAATTTGTAAAAGACGAGGATTAATTGCTTTTAATGATAAAAAAACTCATAAATTAAGACCTTGTTCTGCGGAACAAGGTCTCTCTTTATATTCATTTAAGCATTAAAGCTCTTTTTCAAGCACGCCGCATACAGGCTCCACCAAGTCAAGTGAAGAGAATACAAAAACCTTCACTTTCGTTCCGCTTGCCGCCGTTTCCTGTACCGTAAAGGAGCCTGCCGCCGCTTCTTCCTCGGTAATTGTATGTATCTTTATACCCG
>JAZQFS010000089.1:0-21192 GCA_045539625.1 Eubacteriales bacterium
GCATTGCTTGACAGATACCAAGCTTTGATTGACAAGCATGCACTTACAGAAACAATTACGGGTGAGAAATCCTACGGTGCGGCTGTTTGTAAAATTCGCATCGGAGCTATAAACGAGGCTTTACAGCTTATTTCATCACTTACAGACCTTGTGGGCAACGAAAGCATGGAAAGCTATGCACTTCTCGGTGCAGTAAGCGGTTTTGAGTATGACGCCTGCAAAAAGCACATCGGCTTTTCTCCCCTTTCAGACCACTGTCCCCTTGACTTCGGCGACACCTTCAGGTGCTTTTTCTGCGTCGAGGGTGCTTACGGCTATGTTGAAGAAGGCATTGACTACATCGAGGTCAATTTGGTTTCGGGAAAGCTTGACATACGTTCCTTTGCAGTACCAAGAACACCCAGAATTGTTCAGTACGGCGGAAGAAACTGGAGATTTTCAGACACAGGTCTTTGTGCTACTCTTGACACAAATCTTGAGGTTACGCCCGACAGAAAACTAACTATTCTCATAGACATAAAATCTAACAAATAAGGACAAAAATATGGAAGCATTAAGAAAAAGCGACTACAACTACTATCTTCCCGGGGAGCTTATTGCTCAGGTTCCTGCAGAAAAAAGAGATATGTCAAGATTATTTGTGCTTGACAGGCATAAGGACAGCTATGAGCACAGACATTTCTGCGACATAAAGGAATATTTACATGAAGGCGACTGTCTTGTTCTCAACAACTCCAAGGTTATCCCCGCACGTCTTTTCGGTCACCGTTACATCAAGGACGGTGAAGGAAATCTTACAAGCAATCTTGGCGAAACGGTTATAGAAGTTCTTCTTCTCAAAAGACTTGAAGACAAAAAGTGGGAGTGCATTGTACACCCCGGCAAAAAAATGACGGTGGGCACGAGAGTACATTTTTCCGACAGACTTGAAGCCGAGGTTGTGGAAATTCTTCCCGACGGCAACAGAATCTGTGAGTTTTTCTACGACGGCGAATTCTACGCAATCTTGGACGACGTTGGCGAAATGCCGCTTCCCCCTTACATCACAAGCCGTGAAAGTGAAAAAAGCAGATACCAGACGGTATATGCTCTCCACGAAGGCTCAAGCGCCGCACCTACGGCAGGTCTTCACTTTACGGAAGAATTGCTTGATGAAATTAAAGCTATGGGCGTAAAAATCGTATACGTT
The DNA here is from genome assembly GCA_045539625.1 of Eubacteriales bacterium. Lineage (GTDB taxonomy): Bacteria > Bacillota > Clostridia > Oscillospirales > CAG-382 > UMGS1387. The sequence goes on from JAZQFS010000089.1 coordinate 1,190, forward strand.
ACCCTTCATGTGGGGCTGGGTACTTTCCGTCCCGTAAAAGAGGACATCATTACAAACCACAAAATGCACTCGGAGTTTTATTCCATATGCGTCGAAAGTGCAGACGCCATCAACGAAACTAAGAGAAATGGCGGCAGAGTTATATGTGTTGGCACAACAAGCTGCCGTACAATTGAGTCGGCGGCAAGTGAAGACGGTTTTGTTCATGCAGGCAGTGACAACACCGAAATTTTCATCTATCCCGGTGGTAGAAAAATAAGGGTTACAGACTGTCTTATCACGAATTTCCACCTTCCCGAAAGTACGCTTATTATGCTTGTTTCCGCCTTTGCTTCAAGAGAAAAAATTCTTGATGCTTACAGAGTTGCCGTTGAAGAAAAGTACAGATTTTTCAGTTTCGGAGATGCGATGTTTATTGTATAGGCATATTGACATATCAAAGCCGGTATGGTATAATCAAAACGTGAAGCGGGGACGGCACCCATAACAAAAAACGGTAATTCACATACAACTGCAAATCAATTACAAAGGGGTTGACACCCATAGAAAAAAACATTATTGTAGTAGATGAGCAAGGTAACGAATATGAAGCGACCTATCCCAAAAGGGCTAAAGGTCTTGTTAAAAACGGCAGGGCACGCTTCATAAATGAAACCAAAATATGCCTTGCGTGTCCGCCGAATGAATATTTGGAGGATAATAAAATGGATAATAACATACAACAAAATTCCGCTTTAACGGAAAAAGAAATATTTGACCAGATTGTTTTACTTCAAAAGCAATTAACCGAGTATTCCCCTACCTCACTTCACCGTTTAGGAGAAGCTATTGCCTGTGCAGGATCAAACGATGAAGATGAAGCCATAAGCGAAAAGCAAGTAGAAGACATTTGTGCTGTTTTCGCTAAGCGTGAAGAAACTCTCAGCGAAATGCTTCACTTCTATCAGGCAATGTACTATGATGTAAAAAACGAGAAAAGCAACAGCGAAGAAATGGCAAAACAAAGAACAGAATTTTTGGAATTTATTCAGAGCACAACCGTAGCCACGGCTGCAAGCTCTGCTGCAGGTACTCTCGCACCCGGTCTATTGCCTGACTTTGAAAAGATTTGGAAAACTGTTTTTCTTGGCCAATAAGGCTTCTGACAAATTAAACATCAAAAATCCAAGGCTTTTACGCCTTGGATTTCTTTTATATGCTATTCATATTTCAAACACTCCCGGATAAGTATAAATATACTTGCCGTCAAGATACAGCTTTTTAAGTGCTCGTTCAAGGGACGTGTTTTCGGGAAGGTCCTCGTACCTTTCAATTCCTGCAGGAAAAACGAAGCTGAACACAGCCTTGCCGTCATTTTTCTGCGGAAAAGGTGTAAACCTGTCGGCAAAAGCCACAATATTTGATGTTGGCTTCATTATATTCTTAAGCTGCGGCGAAACAAGCCACGATGAGCAAAGAAGACACTTAATATTCTTTTCGGGATAATACTGTTTTACCTTCTCACATCCTTCTTTGAAGGCTTTATCGAGATTCTCGGGAGTAAAGTCCGCTTTCTTTGGAATATGGAATGAAATCATATCATCGCCCGGTTTTAAGAACAGCTCCCATTCCGTTTTGGGATATATCTTCCTTTCGTTATGCACAATGCCGTCCTTATCCGATGCAAAGCCGCAGAAAGCCTCCTCTGTTTCTTCATAAGAAGCAAACCACGAGCCGTCCTCGTCTTCACAGCCCGCCGTACCCAGAACAAGTCCGCTTTTGTGCATCTTTTCATTTAACATCAAAGGCACAAGCTCTGAGCTTTGTCTGTTTTTGATGCAAACACCACGGCAAGGGTATGTTCTCACCTCAAAATTAAATCCTGCAATGTTGAAAATTCTTGCAGACACGTAATTACACAGCCAGTTAAAGTGTGACAGCGGCAAAAAAGCTCTGCCGAAGCGTTCACTCATTGATTTGAAGCATTTACCGAAGGCAGATATATTATTATCCGCTTCATTTTCGGGAACACCCCGTGACAGGTATCTCTGCTTTGCCGAGTCAATCTGACTCATCAGCAAAATCAAAGGAAACACGTCAACAGATGTGCTCTTTTGTGCCTTTTTGGGCAGTGGAAAGGCTTTGCACTTTTCGGCATCGTCGGCATTTTCCGAAAGGTACTTTACGCCGAGATTCAGCCACAGGAGTATATCCTTATCTGCCTTTATATCCTTTGCAATTACCAGCACATCCTGCTTAAGATTGCCGAAAAGGTCATACTTTTCATCAGCTTGTGTGAGAAAATTTTCATCAGCGTAAAAGGTATTATCCGCCTTAAATCCGTCGGTCTCACAATACACATCAAGTTCCGGCGGATACTTTTCGATTCCAAGTCTTACAGCAATTTCGTTAATCTTCATCAGAATGCCTTTCTCTGCGACATCATTACGCACTTTTCATCTTCTTTAAGTACTTTATAAATATTTGCAACACGTCTTGCAGCAAATTCAATGAATGCCTTACCCATGTTTTCGGTACAGCCTGTTGAAGGATAGCCGCCCAAAGCAAACGGGAAGTTTGTTCCCCAAGCCTGACCGTGGAATACTCCCAGATCTGTCAGATAATCAGCCTTATGAAGTGACTGACCGGGGCATGCTTCAAACTTATCGGGACGAACAAGACCGGGGTCTCCGCCCATGCAAAGAGCAGTTTCTCTTATATCGCCGTGACCGCCGCCCGTTCCTGTTTCGGCAAAGTGCTTAAGGGTTGCCATTTCTTCATCGGTAAGCTTTGGATAGCCGTCGGGGTCTTTGAGAATTGCATCATAAACCATATCCGGCTGTGCGTTCTGGCTGTTTGTCCACATTACCGCCAAGTCCCTTTTTTCAAAGCACATGGCACGGACAAAGTTATTGAGAAAAGCAGTGTTTCCGCCGTGGGAATTAAGAATAAGTATCTTTCTGAAGCCGTTACGGTGTATTTCAAGGCAAAGCTCTGTCATAACGTCAAACAATAGACGGGGGCTTGGTGCAATATAGCCTCTCTTTTTATAGGGTGAATCAAGGTCATCGCCCGACAAAGCATGTATGCCGTAAACGTCACCTACCCAGAAGCCTGTTGGGAACACTACTGCGTATTCCTTTTCTGCCGCCGCATTTGCAACAAAATGTGCCTTTACCGAGTCACAGCCAACCGCAAGGTGGTCTCCGTGGCGTTCAAGACAGCCCATGGGCATTATGCAAAGTCCGCCCGATTTTTCAATTGCTTCGTCAAATTCGCCTGCTGTTAAGTTTTCCCATTTGTATTGTAGCATGATAACAAATCCTTTCTGCTCTTTTATTTATCTTAGAATGGTTTTCTTTGTGACATCATAACGCACTTTTCGTCCTCTTTAAGAACTTTATAGGTATGTGCAAGTCTTTCACTGCAGTATGTCAGAAGAGCATTACCGAGATTTTGTGTGCATCCCTCAGAAGAAAAACCGCTGAGTGCGTGTGGAAAATTTACCGACCAGTTCTGACCGTGAACAACGCCTATCTGCTGAAGATAATCAGCTTTCCCCGTTGATTGATTGGGGCAGGCATCGTATTTATCAGGTCGGACAATATCGGCGTCACTCACAAGGCTTATGAGCGTTTCACGTCTGTCACCGTGACCGCCGCCGAGACCTGTTGAGGCATAGTATTCAAGTGTTTCCATTTCCTTATCGGAAAGCGGCGGAAAATCCTCAGGACGTCTTTGAACTTCATTATACAGCTTTTCAAAAATCGCCAAATCCGACGGATATGTATTTGTCCACATTGTGGCATAGTCCTTCTTTTCGTAGCACTGACTGCGTACAAAGAAGTTAAGCAATCCCGTGTTTCCTCCGTGACCGTTGAGTATAAGAATTTTTCTGAAGCCGTTGCGGTGAATTTCCTCGCAAAGCTCCTCCAAAACATCAAACAAAAGTCTTGGACTTGGTGCAATATAGCCCCTTTTCTTATAAGGAGCTTCAAGGTCATCTCCCGAAAGCGCATGCACGCCCATTACATCTCCAAGCCACATTGTTGCGGGAAATACCACAGCATATTCCTTTTCTGCAGCCGCATTTGCAATAGTTCTTGCCTGAATGGAGTCACAGCCTGAACCCAGATGTTCACCGTGGCGTTCCATACATCCCATAGGCAAAATACAAAGCCCGCCTGATTTTTCAATTGCTTCGTCAAATTCGCCTGCTGTTAAGTTTTCCCATTTGTACTGAAGCATAATTATGTCCTCCTTAGATAAAAAACACTTTTTTGTCATTACAGCATCATTTTACGTCAAACAAAAATGATTGTCAACGGTTAAACCTAAAAAAACAAAAAATTGTAGAAAATCACGATAAAACTTCCTTTTTTTTGCGTATAAGATACATTGACACTTTCACAAAACAGTGGTAAAATCAAGTAAAAACGGAGGTGCTGTTATGAGTATTCCAAGAAACGAATATCCCCGTCCTCAGCTTGTGAGGAACAATTGGTTAAATCTCAACGGACAGTGGGACTTTGAAATAGACGACGCCTGTGTGGGAGTTGACAAAAAATATTATCTGAGAAACAGTCTTGAGGGAAAAATCACCGTTCCCTTCTGTCCCGAAAGCAAATTATCGGGTGTGGGACACAAGGATTTCATGAACTGTGTATGGTACAGAAAAAGCCTTGATTTACCTGAAAGCTATAAAGGCAAGAACATTATTCTTCACTTCGGTGCCGTTGACTACCGTTCATTAATTTACGTAAACGGCACGCTTGCAAAGGAGCACATCGGCGGTTACTCATCTTTTTCAGTTGACATCACAAAGTACTTAAAGGACGAGGGCAACTACATTACCGTATGTGCCTTTGACTGCACAAAGACAAGAAGAATCCCCAGCGGCAAGCAGTCACCAAGGCTTGAAAGCTTCGGCTGTTACTACACAAGAACAACGGGCATCTGGCAGACGGTATGGCTTGAAGCTGTGGGTGAAAACTACATAAAGAACGTATTTACCGACGTAAACATCGACGAGCCGAGCGTCACTTTCCGCATTAAGCTTGGCAAAGCCGTAAGCGGTTATGAGGTATCGGCTATTGTCACTTATGAAGGCAAGGAAATGGGAAAAGGCAGTGTCAAGGCATACGGCGAGGATGCACTTATGACGGTAGCTCTTTCCGAAAAGCATTTATGGGAAGTGGGAAAAGGACGGCTTTATGACGTAAAGCTTACTGTCACAAAGGACGGAAAAGCAGTTGATACAGCTGACAGCTATTTCGGACTTCGCACTGTTTCCCTATCCGATAACGCCTTTATGATTAACGGCAAGACAGTTTTTGGCAGATGGGTGCTTGATCAAGGCTTCTATCCCGACGGCATTTACACGGCAAAGGACGACGATGAATTAAAGGCTGACATAGAGTACAGCATGGCTCTGGGCTTCAACGGTGCAAGGCTTCACGAAAAGGTATTTGAAGAACGCTTCTTATACCATGCCGACAAAATGGGGTATCTTGTATGGGGTGAATATCCCAACTGGGGACTTGACCACACAAGCGAGGATGCAATTTACATCATGATGCCAGAATGGCTTGAGGTATTGGAACGTGACTACAGCCATCCCTCAATCATCGGCTGGTGTCCCTTAAATGAAACTTGGCGACGTGATAACAGGCTTCAGGACGACAGATTCTTAGAGGCAATATACGATGCCACAAAGGCATTCGACAAGACTCGTCCATGCATTGATTCAAGCGGAAGCCACCATGTTAAAACAGATATATGGGACTATCACGACTACATTCAGACAGCGGAAGGTCTTAAAGAGCACCTGTGCGACCTTGACAAGGGACACGTAAAAGATCATCTTTACAGAACACATCCCGACCTTATCGAAAAGTACAAGTACAACGGCGGTCCGTTCTTTAACAGCGAGTACGGCGGAATCCGTTGGGACGTTGAAAATGACATTGCTTCCTGGGGCTACGGTGATGCACCCAAAACTGAGGAAGAATTCCTTGCACGTTACAAGGAGCTTACCGAATATTTACTCTATAACAAGCTGTTCTGCGCCTTCTGCTACACACAGCTATATGATGTTGAGCAGGAAAAGAACGGTCTGCTCACCTACGACAGAAAATTCAAGTTTGACCCCGAAATTATAAAGGCTATCAACTCTCAGAAGGCGGCAATAGAAGAATAAAAAATCACAGCGTGTACCGAATGTGCTTAAACGGGACACGCTTAAACTTTTATCTAAAAAAAGCTTGACAAATACGCAAATAATGGTAGAATTTTAAAAATTATATATTTACTCTAAAAAGGAGAAGTTTATCATGAAAAAGATTATATTTTTGTCATTCATGTCTTTGATTATCACGGCAACTGCACTTACTTCTTTAGCCGCACCTACTCAGGCTTATGTTGTTTCAAGTGTAGCTGAGACTGCCAACGATTCAACAGACGACACACTTGCAAATGTGGCGGACGAGTATGTTCCCACAAAAGCTGAGTATGAAAACCTTCAGTACGGTGAGGTTATATTCTGGGAAGGCTATGAAGGAATAACCGCCGGCACCGAAGCAGACGCAATCCCTGCATTTACTAACACCTCCGGAAGCTCCGGCGTAACATTTGCCAATTCTCCAAATGGTATTGTTTCCGAAGACGCTACTTTGGGAACAAAGTATGCCACCATTACAGGTGCTAAGTATCTTACTTTTTCCGGCAAAAATGCAAAAGCAGGTACATACACTTTGGTTATCCGTGCAAGAAAAGGCACCGATTCCAGTTTTACAGCTTATATCAGAGGTAAAGGTCCTAAAGCAAGCGACCCTACCAAAGAGGAAGACAAGAACTGGGCAAGCAAATCTTTTACACTCACCGATGAGTTTACAGAATGCGTAGTAAGCTACAACTACACACCAAGTAGTGCAGGCTACCTCAATCAGACACATCCTTTATTCGGCAACGGTATTGAAATTGACAGCTATGCCGTTTATTACAAACCCTTCAACGACAACGAGAGACCTCAGTACGGTGAGCTTGTAGCATGGGAAGGCTACGAAACACGTGCAATAGGCAGCAAAGCAAGCGGAAACGCTGCAGTTGTTAATTCTTCCAACACCTCAGGTGTATCAGGCATTGGTTTTCCCGGCGGTTATGTGTATGCAGAGTCACCCAGCGGCAATCGTTATGTTGTCACAGAGGGTACTTCTTGGCCCGGCATTTCCGGTGGACAAAAAGCAGCTAAAGCAGGTACATATACTCACGTAGTCAGAGCAAGAAAGCACGAAGGCGGTGCTTCTAAAATGACTATCAGAATCAGAACAAAAAAGAACGGTGCCGACAATCAAGTCGCTGCCTTAGAATGTACATTGACAGACGAATTTAAAGAATACGCCGTGTCCTACAATTACATTCCTTCCGAAACAGAGTGGCTTAAGGATCTTTGCTTTACAGGAGACAATGTTGAGGTAGACAGCTTTGCTCTTTATTACAAGCCCTTTGCTCCCGAGACAATCAATAAGGCATCTATCCGCACAGAAGGTGTTGAGGGTATGAGATATGCGGCATTTGTTGATGCTACAAGAAAAAGTGTAGCTACGGAATACGGCTTCATTATCGCTCTCGGTAAGTCCTTTACAAGTGAAGACGGTTATTCAAAGCTTGTATTCAACAGCAGCTTTGATGTAAACGGCACAAATGCTGACGGCATCAAATACGTAAGCGGCTACAACTATCTTAAGGGCAGCGACGGCGTAACCGTTGACAAGGTATTCTCCTCAAACGGCGAAGTATTCGGCATGAACAAGGAAGGCACATATTTCACAGCCATAATCTACAACATCAAGGATTACGACGCTGTGCTTGTCGGCAGACCTTACCTTAAGATTTCCGACGGCACCGTTTACTACGGAGAGCCAATAGCAAAGAGCATCAAGGCTGTTGCTCAGGACTTAGTTGAGCAGCAGTACAACGGTGACGTAAGTACAGCTCCCGAATTTGTTCAGAAAGTTCTGGGTTAATAAAGTAAACAACTATTACATACAATAGCAAAAGCGAGGCAGATGCCTCGCTTTTTTATATACTGTTTTCTTTAATTTTTTGTTCTGCTCTTAAAGCTTACCTCGCTTACAAGTGCCGCACCGAGTATTAGAACAGCTCCCGCTATTCCCCACACATCTATGCCTTCCTGCAAAATCACAACCGAAAGCACAACGGCAAAGGCAGGATCAATATAGCTGTATATGGCAACCGACTCCGAGGGCAGATGTTTTACGCTTGAAAAATAAAGGTAATATGCAAAGCCTGTATGTACAAAGCCCACCACAAGAAGCATTACAACGGCAATCTTACCAACATCCGCAAAGCTTACCGACTGTGTCACAAGATTATAAGGAGTTATTACCACCGCCGCAGAAAGGAGCTGAACAAGAGTGCTGTCATATGAGGAAATATCCTTCATAAATCTGTTCATTATTATTACAGATGTATAGAACACCGCAGCGCCAAGTCCTAAAAGTATTCCCTTAACACTTACGTTCTGAGCTTTAGTGAACACTCCCGAAACAAGCACCATTCCCAAAAGTGCAACAGGCACGCACAGCATTTTTTTCACCGACGGCTTTTCCTTCAGCACAAGGGGCGTAAGCAAAATCAGCATTACAGGCTGCATATAATAGCACAGCGTTGCTACGGCTACCGATGTGTAATTATAGGCTTCAAACAGCAATATCCAGTTTATTCCTATTGCCGCACCCGAAAAAATCAGGGGCAATGCGTTTTTCTTTATTGCCTTACCGTCGGGCTTTTTGCCTGTTACAAGCATTATGACAAGCAGCATTGCTGCCCCCACATAACCTCGTGTCATGGCAATTATGCTTGACGGCAAAGGTATATATTTTACAAATATGCCGATTGTTCCGAAAATCAGCATGGACAGGCACATTTTAAATTTATTCATATTGCTACCTTTTCCTGTTGTTTCATAAAAATCACGGACGACAAGCTGCCGTCCAAGGAAGATTATTCAATAGTAAATTTAAGGCTGATATCCGCCGCCTTCACGGAATGAGTAAGAGCACCGATGGAAATAAGGTCAACACCCGTCTTTGCAACTTCCTTCAAGTCCTTATCACCCATATTGCCCGAAGCCTCAAGAAGAGCTCTGCCGTCGGTTATTTCAACGCACTTTTTCATCTGTTCGTTTGTCATATTATCCAGCATAATAATATCGGCTTTTGCTTCAAGCGCTTCCAGAAGCATTTCTTCATTTTCAACCTCAACCTCTATTTTAAGGGTATGAGGAGCTGTTTTTCTTGCATTCTTAACGGCATTTGTAATACCGCCCGAAACTGCAATATGGTTATCCTTTATAAGAACACCGTCAGCAAGGTTAAATCTGTGGTTTGTACCGCCGCCTACTCTTACTGCATACTTTTCAAGCACACGAAGACCGGGAGTGGTCTTTCTTGTATCTGCAATTTTTGCGTTTGTTCCTTCAACGCATTTTACTGCTTCATTTGTTCTTGTGGCAATACCCGTCATTCTCTGAAGAAGGTTGAGTGCCGTTCTTTCTCCTGTGAGAACATTTCTTGCGTTTCCGCTGACGGTTGCTATGCAATCGCCTTTTTTTACAGCATCCCCGTCCTTTACGTTTGCACTGAAAGCAATTTCATTATCAACGGTATGGAAAACAAGCTCTGCAACCTCAAGACCGCAGATTATCATATCTTCCTTTGCGATAAATCTTCCGTATGCCTTTTTATCGGCAGGGATTGTTGTTTCTGTTGTAATGTCGCCTGTTCCCACGTCTTCATTAAGTGCCATGGCGATTATTCCTGTTACAAGAGGATTTGTAAGAAGGCTCATTTTTTTCTTCCTTTCATCACTTTACAAGATAGTGTGAGCCGATGCTCTCTTTTCTTGCAATTGCCTTTTCTGTTATTATAATGGAATTGGTAACTGCGTTCCACAGCCAGTAGTGAAGCTGCTTTTCGAACTTACAGTCCTTATACTTTTCACGTATTTCGTAAAATCTTGACAAAGCCTTTTCCATTTTTTCCTGTCTTCTTACAGGGCCTACGTACTTTGTCATAAGTATTTTCATTTCGGTTATATCCTGCTTTACCTGTCTGTCATCGGGACAGGGCACGTTATACTTTTCTGACTTTGGCAAAACATATTCATAATCCTTACAGGGACGGAAATCTCTGTTTATCTGTTCGGCGGCACGTCTTCCGAAAACAAGACACTCAAGGGTTGAGTTACTTGCAAGTCTGTTAGCACCCTGCACACCCGTACAAGCCACCTCGCCGCAGGCATAAAGTCCGGACACACCCGTTCTTCCGTCAAGGTCGGTTTTTACTCCGCCCATATGGTAATGCTGTGTAGGTCTTACGGGAATTTTATCGTGAGGCACGTTAATGCCGAGAGATTTACACTTATTATATATTGTAGGAAAGCGTTTACTGAAAAATTCTTCGCTCATACAGGAAACGTCAAGATAAGCCGTATCTGTTCCCGTTCTGTCAAGCTCTTTAAGGATTTCACGTGTAACTATATCACGGGGCGCAAGGTCACGAAGCGAATGTTTATTATACATAAATGGCTCGTCCTTTTTATTTTTCAGCACACCGCCCTCGCCTCTTACTGCTTCGGAAATAAGGAACATCTTGCCGTTTTCCTCGCCTATTGCAAGTGCTGTGGGGTGGAACTGCACAAACTCCATATCCTTTGTAACCGAGCCTGCTCTTACGCACGCCGCAATGCCGTCACCTGTTGAATACATGGGATTTGTGGTATATCTGTAAAGCTGACCGATAGCTCCCGTTGAAACAACCACATTTCTGCAAAGCATTACACTGTGTTCTTTTCCCGTGTTTACCACAACACCCATAACACCTGTTTTATCGGTAAGCACATCTACAAGATATGTATCGTAAAGAACATCTATATTCTTTCTTTTCGAAACAACCTCCCCAAGGCGCTTTGTCATAAGCATACCCGTAGCATCACCGCCGCAATGGAGAATTCTTGAGCAGTTATGTCCGCCTTCACGTGTTACAATAATATTGCCGTCCTCATCTCTGTCAAAAGGTACTCCCATTTCAATCATTTCCATGATATCGTCGGGACCTTCCTTTACCATTGTTTCAACAGCTTTTTCGTCACAATGCCCTGCTCCTGCAGTGAGGGTATCCTTTATATGCGCCTCAAAAGAGTCCGATTCTCTTGTTACCGCCGCAATACCGCCCTGTGCAAGCCAGGAAGAGCCTATATCAAGTCCGCCCTTTGTGATAAGGGCAACGGAAAGCTTATCCGAGACTTTAAGAGCACAGTAAAGTCCCGCAAGACCTGCGCCCACAACAATGACGTCATATTTTTGCGTACGTTTTACTTTTGCAAAATCAGAGAACAAATATCTTCTCATTGCCTTACCTGCTTTCCCAAAATGATGTTAACTCAAAACAGTTCCTATGAAAATCTGTATATACTTATTCCATTATATCACATCTTTTTCCATAATACAATAGTTTTTTTACATTTTTTGACTTATATCGAAAAAGCAGAAATTCGCCCGTGTTTTTCTTTACAATTCAGAAAAATATCTTGACAATTTGTTGAAAATTTGATAAACTGTTAAAAAATATATAGAAAAGGATGGTATTATCTTATGCAAAGAGAAAAATTCTCCTCGCGCTTAGGTTTTATCCTTATTTCCGCAGGCTGTGCTATCGGTCTTGGTAACGTATGGCGTTTCCCTTACATTGTAGGTCAGTACGGCGGTGCGGCATTCGTACTTATTTATCTTGTATTCCTGGCAATTTTCGGTCTTCCCATTATGACAATGGAATTTGCCGTTGGACGTGCAAGCCAGAAAAGCCCCGTAAAGAGCTTTCAGGAAATTGAGCCCAAGGGTACAAAGTGGCATGTTGCTTCACCCTTCATGGTTGCAGGTAACTATCTGCTTATGATGTTCTACACCGTAGTTACGGGCTGGATGCTCAACTATGTTGTAAAGTTCGCAAGCGGCACATTTACAGGCAAAACTCCCGCTGAGGTTGGCGGTGTGTTTGACAGTATGCTCGGTTCATGGCAGGAGCTTACGCTTTGGATGGTAATTGCCGTTGTTTTCGGCTTTGCAGTTTGCAGTCTCGGACTTAAAAACGGTGTTGAAAAGATTACCAAGGTTATGATGGTAGCTCTCCTCTTTATTATGGTTTTCCTTGCAGTAAGAAGCCTTACCCTTGGCGGAAAAGCTGTGGAAGGTCTTAAATTCTACCTCGTTCCCGACTTTGGCAAAATTAAGGAAGCAGGCATAGGTCAGGTACTTTATGCGGCTCTCGGTCAATCCTTCTTCACACTCAGCATCGGTATCGGCTCAATGGCTATCTTCGGAAGCTACATTTCAAAGGAAAGACGCCTTTTCGGCGAAAGCCTTAATATCTGTCTGCTTGACACATTCGTAGCATTCACTGCAGGTCTTATCATTTTCCCTGCTTGCTTTGCATACGGTGTTAATCCCGGCGAAGGTGCAGGTCTTGCATTTGTTACACTTCCCAACATTTTCGTTCAGATGGCAGGCGGCAGAATCCTCGGCACCTTATTCTTTGTCTTTCTTGCTTTTGCTGCACTTTCCACACTCATTGCCGTATTTGAAAACATCATTTCCTTTGCAATGGACGGTCTTGGCTGGTCAAGAAAGAAGTCGGTTATTGTCAACCTCATTGCAATGATTGTTCTTTCAATGCCCGCAGTTCTTGGTATGAACGTACTTGCCGACGTTGTAAACATTCCCTTTATCGGCTCAATCGACTCACTTGAAGACTTTATTGTATCTCAGAATCTTCTTCCTTTGGGAAGCCTTGTATACCTTCTCTTCTGCGTATCAAAGAAGGGCTGGGGCTGGAACAACTTCATTGCCGAAGCCGATGAAGGTAAAGGTCTTAAGTTCCCCAAGTTTGCAAAGGTTTATCTTAAGTACATTCTTCCCGTTCTCCTTATTGCGGTATTCGTTTTCGGATACCTCACAAAGTTCGGTGTTGTTAAGTTCTAAAACAAAGTCAATTATTTCAGAGAAGCTGAGTTTTCGGCTTCTCTTTTTTATATGCACACAAAAAAGCTGCCTCAAAAGAAGCAGCTTTACGTTTTATATTATGCAGATTAAACATTGTAATCAAGCTTGAACTTTTCACCGCAGCCATAGTTTTCGTAAACATAATCGATATCCTTATCGCCTCTGCCCGAAAGACAAGCAAGAATTGAGCCTGACTTATGTTCCTTTGCATACTTAATTGCATATGCAACTGCGTGTGCACTTTCAATTGCAGGAATGATACCCTCATATCTTGAAAGCAGGAAGAAGGCTTCCATTGCTTCATCATCGCTGACTGCCTCGTAATGGATACGACCTGCATCTCTGAGATATGCGTGCTCAGGTCCTACACCGGGATAGTCAAGTCCGCTTGCCACCGAGTATACGGGAAGAGGCTCGCCCTTTTCGTCCTGAAGCACATAGGATTCATAGCCGTGTATTCTTCCCTTTGTGCCGAACATCATTGTTGCAGCATGGTCACCCACGTTGCTTCCTCGTCCGAGAGGTTCAACGCCGTAAATCTCAACAGGGTCTGCAAGGAAAGGAGTGAACATACCAAGTGAGTTTGAACCGCCTCCCACACATGCTGTAACAGCATCAGGCATAATACCTGTCATTTCAAGGAATTGCTCTCTTGCTTCAATACCGATTATTGCCTGAAAATCTCTTACCATCTTTGGAAAAGGATGAGGACCTGCGGCTGTACCTATACAGTAAATTGCATCTTTATACTCATTGAGGTATGCTTCAAACGCCGCATCGCACGCTTCCTTAAGTGTCTTAAGTCCCTTGGTTACGGGAATAACATTTGCACCCAGCATTTTCATTCTGATTACGTTGGGGTGCTGCTTTGCTATATCAACCTCACCCATATAAACGTCACATTCCATGCCAAAATACGCTGCCGCCGTTGCAATGGCAACACCGTGCTGTCCTGCACCTGTTTCAGCGATAATCTTCTTCTTACCCATATACTTTGCAAGAAGTCCTTCACCCATACAGTGGTTAAGCTTATGAGCACCTGTGTGGTTAAGGTCTTCACGCTTGAGGTAAATCTGGCAGTTGCCGAAAATTCTGCTGAGTCTTTCGCAATGGTAAACGGGAGTAGGTCTGCCCTGAAATTCTTTTCTGATTCTTCTTAATTCATTGATAAACTGTGCCGAGTGGCAGATTGCTTCATACGCCTCGTCAGCCTTTACGAAGGCTTCGTTAAGCTCAGGTGAAAGATATGCACCGCCGTAAGGACCGAAGTAACCGTCCTTTGAGGGAAATTCTTTTAAATAATTGTCAAAATCTCTGTACTTATTCATTTTTATTCTCCTTAATATATAAACATTCTTTTTTACTCATTCAGCTTTTGTACCGCTTCGCCATCGTTTTGTCAATAACATAATCTGTTCCTCTTTCCTCACAACAACAAAAATACCCTTATCCCCTTTGGGACAAGTGCAACTCCTGCGGTACCACCCAAGTTAGCCTTTTCGGCTCACCTCATCCGTATACTGACATATACGAGCCTTTGATAACGCAGTGCATTCTGCGTAAGCCGTACTCACGGTTCTCCGTTTTAAGGCTCCCCTCGGAAGTCCATTCATCACAATCACTTGTACCGCACTCTCAGCAACGGCGGCTCTCTTTGACAGAGGTTTTTATGATTACTTACTCTTCCTCATCGGTTTATAGTGGGATTATACACCTTAAATTTTGATTTGTCAAGAGTTTTTTTGTTTTTTTAAGCAAACAACCTTACAAGGTTTGTTCTGTCTTATACATTCATCAATAACAAAAGCCGTTCCTTTGGATTCGCCATCCCAAAAAGCAACTACATAATCACTTTGTTCAACTATCACTTTATTCCTGAGAATGGGAGCTGCTCTTTTATATTTCTCATACTCAGGCTTGATTACCAATACTTCTATATTATTATCTTGAGCAAACCTTTCTGCACAACTGTCTATGCCTTTTGCACCTCCACTCACGATTGTCGTTGTAGCTTTCGGAAGATACTTGGAAAAATCCTCAACAAACAAATTTCTGGAACCAATAACCGCCACTTTCATATTTATTTCTCCTTTATCCAAAAATAGTGTACTCTTTTTAAGTATACAACCACCATTATATCATAAAATTATCTTAAAATATACTTAAATTAAGATTTTGGAGTGAATTTTTTGAGAAATAAATCCAACAAGCACTTAGGAATAGAGATTGATCCTGAGCTTCATTACAAATTACACTACATTTCAAAATATGAGGGAAGAAGTGCAAACGGGCAGATACTTTATCTCATAAGGCAGTGCATTAAGGATTTTGAAGACAAAGACGGTGATATTGAAATTCCCGATGATATCAGAATAAAAAAAGACATCAAATGATTCTTTACACCCTATAATTTGAAAAAACGTGTTGTTTTGACAAATATCGCACAATGTCACATTGCATTCACATTATGTTGTTGCTTTGTTTACAAACGTAGTGTACAATATTCAACATGAAAATCAAATCCCTGCTGAAGCAGGCGGAATTGCAAAACAAAACCGTTTGCCGAAGGGACTCTGGAGAATCCCGTTTATTCGGGTGCCGAAGGTGCAAGGCGAAAGCCGAAACTCTCAGGCAAAAGGACAGAGAAATATAATATCTTTATGATATATTTCTGTTTGTTTTCTTCGGAGGTACTGATTTTTCAGTATCTTTTTTTATTTTTCTTTAGGAGGAAAAAAACATGACACAATTTTTGGAAAAGCTCACTGAGTACAACAATGCGGTCAACGGCGTTGTATGGGGAGCATTCGGTCTCGCACTGCTTATCGGTACAGGTATACTGATAACAGCACTCACAAAATTCTTCCAGGTTACTCATCTTTCTTTGTGGTGGAAGAACACTATCGGCAGTCTTTTCAACAAAGACGTAATCGGTCACTCTCAGGACAAAAAGTCCATTTCTCCTTTCCAGGCACTTTGTACAGCTCTTGCTGCTACAATCGGTGTAGGTAACATCGCCGGTGTTGCTGCTGCTATCGCAACAGGTGGTCCCGGTGCTGTATTCTGGATGTGGCTTGCGGCATTCTTCGGAATGATGACAAACTACGGTGAAAACGTTCTCGGTCTTTACTACAGAAGAAGAAACGCAGAAGGCGAATGGAGCGGTGGTGCAATGTACTACCTCAGAGACGGTCTTGGATCCATTAAGGGGTGCAAGACTCTCGGTAAAGTTCTTGCTGTTATCTTCTGTCTCTTCACACTTCTTGCTTCCTTCGGTATCGGTGCAATGGGTCAGATTAACAAGATTGTTGTTAACGTTGAATCTGCTTTCTCCAACGCCGCCATGTCTTCCATTGAAGTATTTGAAGGTGTTTCACTTTACTCTGTAATCCTCGGCGCTGTTCTCGTTATTATCGCTGCTCTTATCACACTCGGCGGTCTTAAGAGAATTGCTTCTTTTGCTGAAAAGATTGTTCCTTTCATGGTTGTTCTTTTCGTAACAGGAAGCCTTATTCTTATCATCTGCAAGTATAATATGATTCTTCCTGCTTTCGGTGCTATCTTCTCCAACGCATTCAACATCAAAGCTGTTGCAGGCGGTACACTCGGTGCATTTATCGCAACAGTTGTTCAGCAGGGCTTCAAGAGAGGCGTATTCTCAAACGAAGCAGGTCTCGGTTCTTCCGTTATGGTACACTGCAACTCCAACATCAAGGAACCTGTTAAGCAGGGTATGTGGGGTATCTTCGAAGTATTCGCTGATACTATGATTGTCTGCACAATCACAGCTCTTGTTGTTCTTACTTCCGGGCTTTACGACTTCAAGGCACTCGGTCTTGTTGAAGGTGTAACAGATGCAACTCTCGTTGCTTCCGCTTTTGACTCTATATTCAGCTTCGGTATCGGTTTCGGTTCCAAGTTCGTTGCAATTGCAATTGCACTCTTCGCTTTCACAACCGTTCTCGGTTGGGACCACTACGGTTCTAAGGCTTGGGAATATCTCTTCGGCACAAAGACAACAAAGGTTTATAAGGTTATCCACCTCGTAACAATCTTCCTCGGTGCTGTACTTACCTCTTCCCTTGCATGGGATATTTCCGACACATTCAACGGTCTTATGATGATCCCCAACCTTATCGCTGTTGTTGTTCTTTCAGGTCTTGTTTGCAAGATTACAAAGAACTATGTAGACAGAGTTGTAAAGGGCAAGGATGTTGCTCCCATGCTTTCTGCAATTCCAGAAGTTCAGGCTGAGCTTGAAAAAATCGAAGACTAATTAAGTTTAACTCTAAAACAAAAAAGGTGTTCAGAAGAACACCTTTTCATTTTTATCCGAGAAAGAAATCCATAACAAGCATAAGGCAAAAGCCGCAAAGCAACGAATATGTAACTCCTCTGCTTTCTTCGTGATGTGTTTCGGGTATCATTTCGTCGCTGATAACATACAGCATCGTTCCGCCTGCAAAGGCAAGTGCAAAAGGAAGAATTGCATTTGATATGCTAACTGCAAAAAATCCAATAAATGTTCCCACAACCTCAACAACACCCGTAAGCGATGCTATTAGCAGTGTCTTTGTTTTGCTCATTCCCGATGCCAGCATTGGTGCTATTATAACCATTCCTTCGGGCACATTCTGAAGTGCTATTCCAAGAGCTATTGTAACGGCCTCTGCCGTATTTCCCGTACCGAAGCCGACGCCTGCCGCAATTCCCTCGGGAAGATTATGTATCGCTATTGCCATTACGAAAAGCATGACTTTACTCAGCTTTTCATTCTTTTCGCCGTGTCCTTCAATATCGCTTCCCGTCATTCTGTGAAGGTGCGGAACAAGCTTATCGATAAAATTCAAAACAAGCGCTCCGCAGAAAACACCTGCCACCGTCACGGCTACTGCCCCGCTGCCCTTTCCGTACTCCAGTGACGGAAGCACAAGTCCGCACACCGCCGCACACAGCATTACACCTGCCGCAAAGGACAGTATATAGTCGCTGAATTTGTGGGACAGCTTCTTAAAGCAAAAGCCGATAACGGCACCTATCACCGTGGCTCCTCCCACTCCGAGAGCCGTCAAAATTACAACTTCCAAAATCATCACCTCATCTTTTTTAGAAATTATACAACATTTCCGTTCATTTTGCAACACAAATCGACGGTATTTTTATAATGTCAAAAAAATTTAAGAAAAATCAAAAAAGGTCTTTTCATTTTGAATTATCTGTGATATAATAAACAGGTTGATAAAATTGTGTGAGGTAATTGCAATGCAAAAAATAGGTTTTGACAATGACAAATACTTATCTATGCAATCGGAGCATATAAGACAGCGAATTGCTCATTTCGGCGGAAAGCTGTATCTTGAATTCGGAGGAAAGCTTTTTGATGATTTCCATGCAAGCAGAGTTCTGCCCGGTTTTCAGCCTGACAGCAAGATAAGACTGCTTCAGGAATTACGTGACGATATGGAAATTATAATCGTCATAAATGCTTCCGATATTGAAGCCAACAAAACAAGAGCCGACCTTGGCATCACCTACAACGATGATGTTCTGCGTCTTATTGACACCTTCCGTGAGCTGGGGCTTTTTGTGGGCAGCGTTGTTATAACACGATATGACGGACAAAGCGGTGCAAACGCTTTTCACGACCGTCTTACAAAGCTTGGCATTAAATGCTACAGGCACTATCCCATTGCAGGCTACCCCTCTGACGTCAAGCACATTGTAAGTGACGAAGGTCTTGGCAACAACGATTACATCGAAACCTCACATTCACTTGTTGTCATAACTGCTCCCGGACCGGGCAGCGGAAAAATGGCAACCTGTCTCAGCCAGCTTTACCACGACCACAAGAGAGGCATCAAGGCAGGCTACGCAAAGTTTGAAACCTTCCCTGTGTGGAATCTTCCCCTTAAGCACCCTGTCAACCTTGCGTACGAGGCGGCAACAGCAGACCTTAACGATGTAAATATGATAGATCCTTTCCATCTTGATGCTTACGGAAAAACAGCCGTAAACTACAACAGAGATGTGGAAATCTTCCCTGTTCTCAGTGCCATTTTTGAAAAAATCCAAGGCTCATGCCCCTACAAATCCCCTACCGATATGGGTGTAAATATGGCAGGCAACTGCATAACCGACGATGAGGCATGCAAGGAAGCGTCCCGCTTTGAAATTGTCCGCCGCTACTACAAGGCGTGCACGGACAAGCTTAAAGGCAAGTGCGGCGACGAGCCCATAAGAAAGCTTGAGCTGCTTATGAATCAGGCAGGCATCAGCTCCGACTACAGTCCTGCAGTGACTGCGGCACTTAAAAAGGCAGAGGAAACAGGCGCTCCTGCAGGTGCAATTCTTCTTCCCGACGGCAAAGTTATAACAGGCAAAACCTCATCAACCTTAGGTGCGGCATCTGCACTTTTACTTAATGCTCTCAAGGCTTTAGGAAACATTGACGACCGTCTTGACCTTATTTCGGCTGACATTCTCAGCCCCATCTGTTCCCTCAAGACTCAGTATCTTCAGCACAGAAATCCCCGTCTTCACACAGACGAGGTACTGATTGCCCTGACAATTTCCGCACAGTCCAACGAAATTTCAAAGCTTGCAACCGAGCAGCTTTCAAAGCTTAACGGCAGTGATGCTCACTTTTCCGTTATTATCAGCGAAGAGGACGAAAAAATCCTCCGCCGTCTTGGCATCAACGTAAGCTACGAAGCAAAATACGAGCACAAGAGACTTTATCACAAGTAAGTCCTTCAACAATATTATTATGACCGCAGCTTTTGCTGCGGTCATGAGCTTGTTTAAAAAGTATGTTTTATCTCACGTTTTAGGAAAACCCCCGGCGAGGGTTTTCCTCTTTTTCGTCCTTTTAGGACGAAAAATTCACCTTTCCTGCGCTTTATGAAGCATAAGGAATTTCGCCGTCTGCGGACGGCGACCAAGGCTC
>JAZQFS010000090.1:0-2165 GCA_045539625.1 Eubacteriales bacterium
GTCTTTCTTTCCTGTGCCTTTTCGGCTACAGTTTCAAGTGCCTTTTTGTCAAAGGTGAGCTTTATGCCGTCCATTTCAAACAGCTTCTGATACTGCTTTGTCAGGGCGTTTTTCGGCTCTTCAAGAATTTTCACAAGCGCCGCCTTGTCAAGATGCTGCAATGCAACAATCAGCGGAACTCTTCCCACAAGCTCGGGGATAAGTCCGTACTTTACAAGGTCGTGAGGCTCTGCCTTTGCAAGAAGGTCAATCTTTTCCTTGTCCTTCTTTGTTCTTACTTCGCCGCCGAAGCCCAGCGTCGAGCCCTCAGACACACGCTTTTCGATAATCTGCTCAATGCCGTCAAAAGCACCGCCGCAGATGAAAAGAATGTTCTTGGTGTTGATCTGGATAAACTCCTGATTGGGGTGCTTTCTTCCGCCCTGAGGGGGAACGTTGGCAACGGTGCCCTCAAGAATCTTAAGAAGTGCCTGCTGTACGCCTTCGCCCGAAACATCACGTGTGATGGAACGGTTTTCACTTTTGCGTGAGATTTTGTCAACCTCGTCAATATAAATGATACCCTTTTCAGCCTTGGAAACGTCAAAGTCCGCCGCCTGAATAAGACGAAGCAGAATGTTTTCAACGTCCTCGCCCACATAGCCTGCTTCTGTGAGTGTTGTGGCATCGGCAATGGCAAAGGGAACCTTCAGGAACTTTGCAAGAGTCTGGGCAAGAAGAGTTTTACCAACACCCGTAGGACCGAGAAGCATTACGTTGCTTTTCTGGATTTCGATGTCGTCCTCGCCCTTGTTCTTTTCGTGAAGAAGCCTTTTGTAGTGGTTGTAAACGGCAACGGCTAAGGTTTTTTTCGCCTCGTCCTGACCGATTACGTATTTGTCAAGCTCCGTTTTGATTTCGTAGGGCTTAGGCAGACTTTCACGGCTGAGAGTATCAAGGATTTCGTCCTTTTCTTCCTTTTTGCCCTTGCCGCCCGACATTTCCTCGTCAAGCTCCATACCGTCAAGAAGCTCCTCGCAAAGATATACACAGCTCTCGCAGATGTTTACTCCGCCGGGACCGTATATAAGTCTGCCTGCATCAAGCTCTTTTTTGCCGCAGAAGCTGCAACGCTTGATTGTGTTGTTGTTTTCACCTGACATGGGAATAAATTCCTTCCTATGAAGATTTAGTTTCTTTTGTCGATAACCTTGTCGATAAGTCCGTATTCCAGAGCCTGATTTGCGGTAAGGAAATTATCTCTGTCGGTATCAAGGCAAACCTGCTCGTAGTCCTTGCCTGTCTGTTCGGCTAAGATTCTGTTCATCTTTTCCTTGATGCGGATAATGTGGTCGGCGTGGATTTTGATGTCGCTTGCCTGTCCCTGCATACCGCCGAGGGGCTGATGAATCATAATTTCGCTGTTGGGAAGAGCAAATCTCTTGCCCTTTGCTCCGCTTGAAAGCAGGAATGCGCCCATACTTGCCGCCATACCTATGCAGATGGTGGACACGTCGCACTTAATGAAGTTCATTGTGTCGTAAATTGCCATACCTGCACTGATAGAGCCGCCCGGGCTGTTGATGTAAAGGCAGATATCCTTGTCGGGATCCTGTGCTTCAAGATACAGAAGCTGTGCCACAACCAAAGATGCTGTGGTATCGTTTACTTCGTCTGCAAGGAAAATAATTCTGTCATTTAAAAGTCTTGAGTAGATATCAAAGGAGCGTTCTCCGTGATTTGTCTGTTCTACGACCATTGGTACAAGTGCCATAATAATACATCCTTTCTTTATTTATTTACTATTATATTATATCTGTTTTATTATGTGGTTTAGTCAGTAAATGTTACTTTTTTTGTTTTTTTTATTTTAAAGTTACTTAATGTAACGCAAGGAGGTTTCGCTCTCTGCGGAGAGCGAGTAACTTTGTCCTAAGCGACAAAGTAACCAAAACGCTTCCCCTCAACGGAGGGATGGCTCAGTCGTGAAGTTAACTTTGTGCTGATTGTCTTTTCACGTCAAAAGCCTTCCTCTATCAGCGACGGCAAATGTGCCTCGTGACGTGAAAAGGCACGGATTAAACTGTCAGCTTATCACGCACTCCCTCCGCTGACTTCCCTCCACGGCGGGGCGCCTTCCACTCACATTTTGGCTTTGTGCAAAGTATGAGTATATATTATAAAGC
>JAZQFS010000091.1:0-18141 GCA_045539625.1 Eubacteriales bacterium
TGCTCCAAAGGAAAAGGAGCTTAAGTCTGTTACGCCTTCCATGTACACAAGTCTTGAGAATGTTTTGACCGACGAAGAAAAGGGAGGCGTTGCCGCCTTTGAAAGAGAGCTTTCCAAGTACAACTGGGACGAATACGACAAGCAGGGCATTATAGATTATTTCGGTGCGAATTACAGCGACATTCCCGGCATTGACAAGGTGCTTGCTAAATACGGCGGCAAGATTGTTACCGACACGGCAGGCGATACTACTGACAGCGGCTTGAATCCATTCAAAGGAGCGCATGAAACATCAGGTGATGCTCCCTACAAGATAGGCAATGCAGTCAGTGCAGGCGGAAAATACGTTGTTGCAGGTTTAGGAGAATATTCGGAAAGCGAGCTGCTTGACATGTATTCGGAAGGCAAGATAGATTACGAAGCAACCAAAGACGGCAAGGTGTTTTTTAAAGCAATATAATCAAAAATCGGAGGCAACATTATGACATTTGCGGAAAAGTTAGCACTGGAAAAAAAGCGAAAGGCTTTTAGTGAAGTGCTTGCAAAGGACAATCCCGGTCTTATTACCGGCGAAGACAAAGGCGGTCTTACTCAGCCGATATTGGGCAAGAGTGAGAGGGACGGCGCAGCTCCCTTTGGTACGTCCTTTAACGTCGCACAGCAGCACAAGGCAGACGAATTATTTGACAACGACGAAAAGGTAAAGCAAAAGGCAATATCCGATGCACAGCTTTTATATATGCTTCGAGGCGGCGGCGACGAGTTCAGAACAGCGCTGACAATAGCCGACACCAAGCGGTCAAAAAACAAGGAAAGCGGCGACACAAGCGGTATTTACCACAACACAATATCGGACATTTACAAGGAAAGTTATTTTTCTGAGCTTCAGAAGGCGCCTACCCTTGAAAACTACAAAAAATTCATTGATGCTCAGGGACGTTCTCCTTATGCTTCGGGCTCTTACAAGGGCAACGATGCCTTAGCTGTTGCCACAAGCATTATGTATTCGGGCAACAAGGATTTTAAATACGAGGACGATGCGTTTGCGAAGAAGTTATTCGGTGAGGAAGAAAACAGAATACTCACTATGGAACGTGAGAGGGACAGCAAGGTCAAAGCTCAGAAAGAAAGCACTTCTCTTTACGAGAATTTAAAAGATACGCAGGACGACATTGCCGACATGGCTGTTCAGTTCGGTGCATTTGCAGGCTTCAGGGAACAAGCGGACAAGGCTACAGACCGTATCAAAGAAAGAAGCATTAAAAATAACGAGGAAAAGAAGGAAAAGGAAAAGCGCGGTGCAGAAATATCGGCTTTGGGAGATGAAATTGCTTACCGCAAGGCAAATCTTGAGTTTCAGAAGCAGTATTATCAGCTATCGAAGGCAAAGGATTTTAACGAATACAATCACAACATTCCCGGCAAGAACATAGCAGTATATCACCCTCAGGTAAAAGCAAGTCTTGACACCATGTTTGACATGGCGGAGTATGACGAGAACGGTGTAAATTTTCTCGGTCTTACAAAAGAGCAGGTTGAGCTCTTTTATTACATCGGAAACACGCAGGGCTCAAAGGCGGCACAAAAGTACATTGACACACTGCTTCCTCTGACAGCTCCCGAAAGTGCCAAGTACCGTTACAACATGGTAAAGGACATACCCGTTATCAAGCAGATAGACGGTACCTTTCAAAACCTTGCAGGCGGTCTGGGCGGTGCGATTGAAGGACTTATAAATGCAGGTACAAGTGCCGTATGGAAGACTTTTGAATTCAAGGTAGATCCTATGACGGCGGCTCAGCCTTACATAGAGAATGCAAAGGGGGCAGAAAAGGTATTATACGGCGTTGCTCAGGGAACAGGTCAGATGTTACCTACTATCGGTGCTTCCTTTATTAATCCCGGTCTTGGCAAGGCTGTATTCGGTACAAGTGTTTACGGCAACAGCTACAAAGAGGCACGAAAGAAAGGCTACAGCCAGAGCGCCTCCTTCGGCTACGGTATGGCAAATGCAGGCTTGGAGCTTACCCTTGAAAATTTAGGCGGTTTTACTGTCGGCGGCGGCAAAGGCAAGATATCCTACGGCGGAAGGCTTGCTTCAAAGCTTGACGATGTCTTCAAGGCTTCGCCCAAAATGCGTGCTATGGCTGCAATAGGCGGCAAGGCTGCGGTTGACTACGCTTCCGAATTTTCCGAAGAATACTTAGCTGAAGTTTTCGGTCCTGCTTTAAGTAACTTTTTTCTCGGAGAAAACAACGAAATAAAGCTCTACTCCGATGCACATCTTGAGGCAGGCATTATAGGCGGATTTACGGGCTTATTATTACAGTCTCCGTCTTACGTGCAAAGTGTTGCAAGGACGTTCAAGAAGGGCTCTTACGGTGCAGAATCGGCATTTTACATCAATGCTGCTTCATCTGTACTTGAAGGTGAGATGTACAAGGGCAATCCCAAGGCTTTTGAAGGCATGGACAAGAAGCAAAAGTCTAAGGCTATAAAAGGTTACAGAAAAGAAAAGCTATATGAAGCTGCATACACGGCAATTTTCGGTCACATTTCGCAGGGAGTGCTTGAGGGACGTTCTCTCGGCACAATTATGTCGGATATTTCCGCTGAGGGAATTGATATTTCCGAGTTTGAAGGTGACATAAGGAATGCCTACAGTGTTGCTTTAGCTTCAAACGGTGCCGATGCACGTCTTGACAGGGCTATTGAGGAAGGCTTGGCATCAGGAAAGACGTTTTACAGCATTATAGGAAGTGTCACTGCGGACAAGTCTATTATTTCACAGATCCCGCAATTCAGTGGTCTTGAAGGTGAAGCTCTAAAGGGTGCCATAAGACAACGTATTTACGAGGTAAAGAAAAACAGTCCTTTTTTGAACGAAGCAAGAGCTCTTATTTCGCAGGGAGAGCCTACGGCGTACATTATTGACAGTCTCATATCACGAGGCGGACGTTATGTTTTGCCCTTTACGGTTGACGGTGCGATTGACATGGCAAAGGCTGAAAGCTTAATTTCCGGCATAAGAAACAGCGTTATTGCGGACGAGGTTAACAAGAGAGGGCTGACGGGGCTTGATGCAAACCACTACATACGGGAAGCTATTCTCCGTGACAGAGCTGCCGACAGGGTTTATTCACTTGCCAGAGACGGCTTCAGCTACG
This sequence comes from Eubacteriales bacterium, assembly GCA_045539625.1. GTDB lineage: Bacteria > Bacillota > Clostridia > Oscillospirales > CAG-382 > UMGS1387. Next base: position 3,168 of record JAZQFS010000091.1, read on the forward strand.
AGGAAGCACGTGTTACCGAGGGTGCTCTTGCGTCTTTACTTACCGATGAGCAGTTCAGCAACGTATTTGCAAGAGGTCAGTCGGTATACAATGTGGAAAAGAAGCAAAAAGATGCCGAGAGGGCGGCACAGCTGTCTGAGGCTCCTATTGAGGACGTAGACAACGATAAGGGTGACACCTTGGACGACAGCTCCATTGTGCTTGAAAAGGATTTTGATGAATATTCAGAGGAAAAACAAAAAATTATTGAAGAATACGAAAACTATTCTCATACCGGCATTCGCGAATTTGTAAGAGATGTTTTAGCGGGTGAAAATACCGAGAAGTCTTTAGCACTTAATCCTGTAAAAGAAGAGGCGGCAAATTTGATTAATAAAGTTACAGGTATTGATGTTGCAGGCTTTAAGACAAGTCTTGAGGACAGAATGGTTATTCATATCAATGACAGGCACGGAAAGAATGGAAGTGCCGATCAAAGCATGGCAAATCCTGCAGATATGGAACGCATACAATACGTTCTTGAAAACTTTGATGATATTGTATTAAGCGGATCATCAAGTGCGTATACGACAATAAAAAAGAACGGCTTTCCTGCAAATGCTAAAGCCGTTACATATTCAAAAGCTATAAATGGTACCTTTTATGTTGTTGAGGCAGTGCCAAATACAAAGGCTAAAACTCTTCAAGTTGTTTCTGCATACATAGAAACGAAGAAGGATGCTGTCAGCTCACGCAATGCACAAGGCCAAGCAGAAACGTCCGAAACGCCCTCCGACAAACATCCTTCTGTAGATAGTATATCACTTTCTGAAAAAGATGTCAAGAGCATCTTAGACGGTGTGGGAAGCTACGGCAAGACTGTTTACAACAGAATCGTGGACGAAGCGGTTAAAAAGGCGGTAGGCGGCGGTGAAAGTGTAACAGCGGCAAAGAAGGGTGTGCTTGAAGCCTTCGCTCACATTTACAAAGCAGGTACAGACGGCAAGGCTATAAGCAAAAAGTACGTTGACACGTATTTTAGTCGTAGCCAAGTAAACGAAATTTACGACGCAGGAAAGAGAGATGCCGAGAGTCGTTCAAATGTTGCAAGAAAGAAAAATGCCCGTCTTATAAAGGACGAGGCGTTAAGAAAAGCAAAGCTTTCATCACGTGAAGTGAAGATGCTGGAGGCTTTAGCCAAGATATGCGGACGTGACATAAGGTTTTCAGAAGAGCTTCACGGCAATGCAAAGATTAACCTTAACACAGGTGAGATAGTAATATCAACCGAGGCAAAGAACGGTATAAGGTGGGCGGCAGTTCACGAGGTTTTCCACGCCTTAAGAATAGACAATCCTGCCGAAGCCAACAGGCTTATAAGAGTGGTATGTGACATTCTAGAAAAGAACAAAGGTCTTTTTAATGCTGTAAAGGCAAAGTACAAAGACACGTACCTGTCCGATTTATTGGACAGTGACGGATATTTCAAGGAAAACTTTATTGACATTATCGAGGAAGAAATTGCCGCCGACATGATAGGCTATGTTATATCCAACAGCGAAGCACTTGCCAAAATCACAGGTGAGCAGAGAAACGTTCTTCAGCGTTTTATTGACAGGCTGGAAAGCTTATTTGCACGTAAAAGCGGCTATCTTGACAAGCTTTCTCCCGAAATGAGACGTGCTTTCTACGACGTTTACAGAGAAGCTGATGCCATTGCAGAGCAATTCAAGGCGGCTATCGAAAAGCAGAGTGAGGTTGTCAAGGAAAAGGGCGTTGAGGTTGAGAGGGATGAAAAAAAGACTTCCGGGGAGGAAGTCAAGAAGTCGAGGGATCTCACAAGCACTGATTTTGTCAAAGATAAATACTTTGACAGGAAAATCAACAAATGGAATGATCTTAACGAAAACTATATTTCTGTCGGAACTGTTAAAAGAAACAGTGTTCTTAACAAGATTGGGGTACCAACAGGTAAAGTATATTACGATGTTTCAAAAATAAAAAAAGGATTTGCGGATCACAAGGACCATTTAAATTCAGACATTCTCAAGAGGGTACCTGATATTTTGAATCATCCTATTGTTATTACAGAGTACAAACCGGGTCAAAGTTCGAATACTATTAGTATTTACGGAAATTTGATAATAAACAATAAGCCCATTGTTGTAGGTCTTGTTGTAAAAGCGGGAAATGGCAATAATATTATTTCAAAAATCAGAAGCGTACATATGCAAAGTGACCTGAAGTCTCAAATAACAAATGAATCTATCCTATACTTAAGCGAAAATAAAAAAGAAACCAATGCCTGGTTCAACTCCTATGCAGGCATCGATGTGCCTGAGGTAGGAACCCAACTCGGAATAATCCGGAGCATTGATTTCAATAACAATATACCACAAAAAGAGGATATTGTCAATAGTATTTTATTACAAAACGATGTAAAACATTCAAGGGATTTATCTGAAGATATTTCCGAGAGGGAAGAAAAAAATCTCGACCTTTCGGACAATGATTTAAGTGATTATATAAAGACAGGAAAAACACTTCATACAAGAAACAAAAAACAACGTATGCTTGAAAGCGGCAAAAAGCCGATTCTTACATCATACGTTGAGTTTAAAGAATTCATATCAAATGTAATTAGTGGCAAAGCACCGGGTGAAGTAAGGGCATTTAAAAAGGTTGGCAGAAGACTCGCAGAAGCAATACAGAACAAGAAAAATAGCATTAATATGCTTGGTAAATACTTGGAACTTAATGCTGACGATTTAAGAGAGTCTTATAAAAAACATTTAGAACCTAAAGAAATAGGAGACATTCCGTTAAGCGAACAAGACTTCGAAAGAATACCTGAATATTTGGATGAATTTGATGATGTATTAAGTGTAAACACATACAACAATAAAATTGAAATACATCTTTACAAAGAAACTGAAGAAGGCTACATCAGAATTCTAACCGTAGTGTCAAGTGAAAGAAATTCTCTCCAAATAACTAAACTAATAGGTGTTTCGAAAGAGAAATTTGAGAAAAAATATGCAAAAAAAATAGAAGGTAACATTGGTAGTCTGTGGAGTAAAACAAAAAACTCGATCCCGTCTACGACGGCACAGCTCACCGCTGATGTTCCTTCTAATACAAGTATATACCATTCTTCTGAAAAAAGCAATGGCGAAATTGTAAACAATGAGAAAAAGCAGTATTCCGAGAAAAATAACGAAAAGCATTCGAGAGACTTGACCGAGCTTACACTCGCAAAACGCAAGGAAGAAACCATAAAGAAAACAGTATCTCATTTGAGAGGGATGTCACGTTCAAAATACTCAAAGGCGGACATTGAAGCACGTCTTACGGATATTTACGATGATATGGATAATCTTTCCGGTGAGGAAGCTGATGTTATTATTTCAGAAAAAATTTCCCGTCTTTGCGACAGTATTCTTTCTGACGTTTCAAAAAAGAAGATAATTGACCACAGAGCAAAGGAAGTGCTCTCGGAAATAAGGCAAAAAAGCATTAGCTTTGACAAGGCACAACAGGCGGCAGCAAAATCAGCCTATGGCAACAATTATCACAGAGTTTTCTTTGGAAAAGTAAGGCTTGCAAAAACAGGTACAAATCTTGATGAGCAGTGGCAGAAGTGGGCGGAAAGTTATCCCGAATACTTTGACAATGATACCAATTCTGCAGATATGCCTTTAGTTTTACTTGAAACTATCGATTCATTGAAGCGGCAGGCTATAACATTTGAAGAATATGACACTGAAGCTATAAAAAAAGCATTGACGGCGGAAATAACCCACAGCTTCAAAAAAGTTGAAAAATATGAATCGTTAAGAAAAAGTGCGATACGGGCAGCTTTACAGCTTCAGCATAAGAATGAAGCGGCACTTGAACGGTGGGGGCTTAGGCTTGGAGAGCGTGTGGTAAAGCCTATTAGCTTAGATGAGGTTATCAAGAAAATCAAGGACAGCTTTGATGTAGGTATTGCTGTCGGCGGTGACGCTTCGGTAGAAGGAAGCAACACCTTTGATGCAATTTACAAGAAAAAACAAGGAATTATACGTACAAAGTTTCAAAACGATTTACCTGCTATTGTAGAAGGGCTTGCACTTTATTTAGATGACAGGTTTAAGCTTTTGGATGCCGTTCTGGAACGTACCGAAAAAGTACGCAAGGAAGCAGGCGGCGTTGAAAACACAAGATGCCTTATTGAACAAGAGCTTCTTAAATACACAAAAGGCAATGCACAGGCAGGAAATCGTATTAAAAACGGATTGTTTAAATTCATAAGACAATACTTTGTAAGTAAAGAGACTGCATTTGATGCTGCTCCTGAGCTTTACAGGTTTTTTGAAGAAACTATCAGTAAAGACAAAGAAACAATGGATGCTATTAAAGAGTGTTCTGAAATTGTTTCACTATATTTTAAGCAATCGTATATGGAGAGAGCTTCCTCTGCCATTATGACTAAGGAAGAATGGAAAAAGTTAAATGCTCCGTCTTTCAGCGAGCGTTTGACAGGTACCAAAGAAAAGCTTATCGAATGGATAATTGACAAGTTTTACGGTATCAAGGCTGCTGAAAAATATCACGGTGTTTTTGACCTTAGTTCTTCCGAAAGTGCCACTGTAAGAGCCAATCTTTCTTATTTAGCCGCTGACAAAGCAAACTACATTCTTGAAAAGAGGTTTGTTGACTATGACGGCAATGTGGTTGGAAAAAGTCTTGCTGAAATATTAGCTCCCATTTCAAAAGGTAAGGATGCCAAAAAGAAAGCTGAGCTTTTTGGAAAATATCTTGTGTTTCGTCATGCTCCCGAGTTTATACAAGCAAAAGCCAACAAGCATAGCGAAAAAATTCAAAGGATGTTGGCATCCGGCTTAGAATGGGAAAGTGAAGAGGTACAAAAAGAGGCAGCAAAAAAGAAAAAGCAACTTGTATTTGCAGACCAGCGTATTGCTTCGCCCGAACGGGCAACACAACTAGCAGACGAAATACTTCAAGAAAACCCCGAATTTGAGAGTCTTGCCGACGACATATACGAATTTATGGACAACGTTGTAGAGTATTATCTTATTCCATCGGGCGTACTCAGCAGAAAGGCCGCTGAGGCATATAAAGAGTTATTCCCATGCTATGTACCTTTATACAGGTTTATAGACAAAGGTAACTCTCGTTCAAAGGCATTCAAATCATACTTTTCAAATCTTCAAAATCCTATAAAGGTATCTGAAGGCGGCGGTGCCTCTATACAAAACCCCATTGAAAGTATTCTGGACTACACGATCAGAGCCGTTGACATTCTTTACAAAAACAACGTGATGCGTGCGATTGTCAAGGAATTTGACGGTGTTCCCGGTGTAATAGACAGGGTATATTCAAAATCACAGCTTGAGCAGATAAGAGTGGATGAGTCGCCGTTTGAATTTTTTGGTGAGGTATATGAGCGACGCGATGAGGAACCGGGAGAAAGTAAGAGCAGCTTCTCACTTGTTGCTTCCGGCAGCAAAAACACTGTTTTTCTATGGGAAGACGGGCAGAAGGTATTTTATCAAATATTTGACGACCGACTTTACAGAGCTGTTGCAAACCTTGAAGAAAAGCAGGTAAAAGGCTTATTAAAAATTGCTAAGTGGATATCAAACATCCAAAAACCGTTCTACACTGTAAAAAGTCTAACATACGGGCTCAGAAATATGTATCGAGACTTTTGGACTTTTGAGCAAAACAGTGACCCGAATATGTGGTTTGGTCAAATGATTAAGCTTTACGGCAAAGCCATAGTTTCACAAATCGTCAACAGTGAGGACTACCGTTTATACAAAGCTTTAGGCGGAAAAAGCGGAACAATGCGTGGCAGTCGTGTAGAAGCTATATCAAAAGCGGCAAAATTGAATTATAAAGCTGACAAGGACGGTCTTTCTCGTGTGATTTCAAAGGTTCTTACACCCGGCGTTATCGGAAATCTTAACGAAATGATAGAAACAGCCCCAAGACTTGCAGAATTTATGTATGTCAAGCAGAAAACCGAAGACGTTCACCTTGCTATCTACAAGGCTATGGATATTACCACCAATTTCAAGCGTACAGGAACGGTATATCCGCTTGCAAACTCTATATTCTTATTTGCTAATGCACAAATGCAAGGTACAGACAGGATGATTAGACAGTACTCTGAAGCAGGATATACAAACGGCAAGGAGTTTGACGGAAAACAGCTTGCAAAGGTTATTGCACACACTACCGTGACTGCCATAATCAAAGCTGCCATTTTTGCTTTTTTAAATCACAGAGACGAAGAATCGGAAAAAGAGTATTCCCGACTTTCAAGTTTTATTAAAAACAATTATGATGTCATAGTCATTCCCGGCGGAAAGAATATTAAGCTCCCAAAAGAGAGGGAACTCAGCATTCCCAGAACTCTTATGCAAATGGTTATTGATTCTGCTTTTGGTGACAAACAGGAGTTACTTGATGTTGGCGGATATTTATTTGATATGCTGGCACCATCATATTTACCATGGATAGGCGATATTATTACCGAAGGACCTACGGCGGCTATTCATCCTGCACTCAACAACACTGTATTGGGTCCCGTGTTTGATGTTGCTTTCAACCGTGACTACAAAGGTGACACTATTGTGCCAACTTATTTTGAAGATGATGCAGCCAACCACACGAAATACACAAGATACACAAGTGCTTTTTCCGTTTGGCTTGCAAAGGCTTTATATGATGTTGCAGGTACAGACATATCTCCTATGGCAATAGACCACTATCTTTCAAGCGGCGGATATATAGCTGATACTGTGATTGGGCTTATGCCAAACGAAAAGGTTTCTGAAGATGGATTGTTTAAAACAGTAATTGACATGGTAAGACCTGATGAAGATTCAGTAGGTGCTATTGGACAGGTACTGTCATCTGCAAGCAACATCTTTGGAGGTGTGCTGGGTTTTGAACGTTCCTTTACTGTTGACTCAGCATATTCCAATGATATACTTGACGGTTTTTATGAAGAACAACGAAAAGCCAAGGTGCTTGCCGACAGGCTTGATGCAGACGGCACTACAAAAGCCAAAAGCGAGAAATATACTGTTTTTAAAAGCTTTATATCGGAATACAACAAGCTTTCAAACGGCAGCAATGAAAAGCAGCAACGGAACTATAGGATTGCACTGCTTGAGACTATCGGAGAATTTGGAGGAAATGAGCTAACACCCGGTCAAAAATATGCAGCCGATATTTATGATAAGACGTCATACCCCAGTGTTTTTGTTTCGTCATATCCAAAATCTCAGTGGGAGAAGGATTTTAGCGACGGAAGCAAAAGGTACAGCTGCAAAGTGGCTTTAGACATATTCCAATATACGCAGTTTGTTAATGACATTGAATCCATGAGAGAAAACTTCAGGATATACGTCATGAATTTAGGACTCAAACCTATGGAAGCGGCAGAGCTGTTGAAAAGCGGATACAGCAAAATAGACACTACGGTAAAAAAAGACTATGAGGAAAGATACGGCGTAACCTCAGACATTACTATTGAATACAAAGATGAGAAGGAGAGGAAGAGCGAAAGATCAGATATACTCGATACTGCTCTTGAATATCTTATTCAGAATAGTTAACAAAAGAGCTTTGCCGAGAGGGATTTATGTTTCTTTCGGCAAAGCAAAAGCAAGGAGTGAATTATATGGCTGAAAAGGCTGTAAAGAAGACGGTCAAAAAGACAACGGTCAAAAAGGCGGAGTCTAACGTAAAGAGAAATGAAAAAGGACAGTTTGCGCCCGGAGAAAGCGGCAATCCAAACGGACGGCCGAAGCTCAGCGAAAATTTCAAGAAGTATGCTGACCTTGCCCCTGAGCAGTTATACAAAATTGCAACAAATCCAAAGGTTGGCTACGGTATCAAGTCTGCCATCTGGGAATGGTTTGTGGAAATGTACTACGGCAAGGCTCGTCAGCAGGTGGACATGGAGTCGGAGGCAAAGCTTATCGGCACAACGTCTATCAAATTTGAAGGAGAATTAGAGAAATGGTCTGAATGACAAAACCGCCTTTCGGCGGTATTGATGTTGCGGTATTGACTTTTTTTGAAATATAATATATAATAGTTCTGCTGAGACATTCAGCCGAGGCAGGACGTTTTAAACGGTTTACACCGGCGGTTGTGCCACTCTCCCGCAAGGAGGTGGTGCTATGAAATACATACGGATTATATTATTTACAATCTTTATTGTTTTTATAGCCTTTACTTTTTCAACAAAAGTAAATTAACCGCCCATCGGTCAAAATGTAGCGGTTAATTTATAACTTATACAATTTGGCACAACCGCAAGCGGCTCTGCCTTGCACTTTTATTATATATTATGTTTTTTGATTTGTCAATACCCTTTACAGGGCATTGACTTTTTTATTTTCATTTGGAGGGATTATTATAAACACTATTCAAGCACCTATCTTTGAAAAGCTGAGGACGGAAGCTCCCTTCAAGCAACAGATACAGTTCTTTGAGTCAAAGGCAAAGTTTGTTGCCTACGGCGGTGCACGTGGCGGCGGCAAGAGCTGGGCTATACGGCGAAAGCTTATACTTCTTGCCCTTCGATACGACGGTCTGAAAGTATTATTGGTACGTCGTACATTCCCTGAGCTCAAGCACAACCACATAATGCCGCTACTTATGGATTTAGGCGGATATGCTCGTTACAAGGAAAGCGACAAGATTTTTACTTTCCCAAACGGATCCATCATACAGCTTGGCTACTATGACAACGACGCCGATTCCATAAGGTACCAAGGTCAGGAATACGACGTTATAGCCATTGACGAGGCGACAAACCTCAAGGAAGAGTGGATAAAGTATTTACTTACCTGTCTTCGAGGTACACGTGAGGACTTCAGGTTACGTGCATATTTCACCTGCAACCCCGGCGGAGCTTCACACGCCTACATAAAGCGGTTATTTATTGACAGGAATTATTATCCCGATAAAGGTGAAATTGCTGAGGACTACGATTTTATATCGGCAAAGGTAACGGACAACAAAATCCTGATGAAGAACGATCCCGATTACATACGTCAGCTTATGGCGCTTCCTCCCAAGCTTCGCAAGGCGCATCTTGACGGCGACTGGGAGATTTACGACGGTCAGTTCTTTGAGGAGTTCAGAGACCGTCCCGAGCACTACAAAAGCAGAGTACACACTCACGTTATCGAGCCTTTTACAATACCGCCTCACGGTTTTCGCCTTTACCGCAGCTTTGACTGGGGCTACAGCAAGCCCTTCTCCTGCAACTGGTACGCCTGTGACAGCGACGGCAGGCTTTACATGATACTTGAATACTACGGCTGTACGGGAGAGCCAAACGTCGGTGTAAAGCTTGCTCCCAGCGAGGTATTCAAGGAAATTGCAAAAATCGAGAGGGAGCACCCGTGGCTAAAGGGTCGTGAAATCAGAGGTGTTGCGGATCCTGCAATCTGGAATGCGGAAACAGGTATTTCGGTTGCCGAGGAAGCGGCAAAGCAAGGAGTCTACTTTGACAAGGCGGACAACGCACGTATTGCAGGCTGGCTTCAGGTACACGAGCGTTTACGTTTTCACGCAGACGGCCGTCCCATGCTCTACTTCTTCTCCACCTGCCGTCACACAATACGCACTCTTCCTCAATTACAGTACAGCGACACAAAGCCCGAAGATTTAGACACGGAGCTTGAAGATCATGCAGCAGACAGTCTCAGGTACATGTGTATGGCTCGTCCCATAAAAGCTGACATCAGCGACGACAAGCCTGCACAGCCTTACAATCCTCTATCCGACGACGTCAAAAAGTACGGTTTATATCACGGATACAACATTTTATAAAGGAGCACTACTATGAACAATCAGACAAGCACATACAAGATTCCTTCATCGGCATACAGCAACACACCCATTCTCGGTGATTTAAAGGTGGCAGAAGCTGCTGCCGTTTCAAAGTCCTCACGTCCCATCGGCGAAGATGAAATAAGAGAGGCCTTCTCAAAGCTTGAGAAATTCAAGGCGGCAAAACGTGACCTTGACAGCCGCATAAAATCCGAAGAAGAATGGTGGAAGCTTTTACAATGGCAGATGACTCGTGCAGGCAAAACAGAGTATCAGCCTGCATCGGCGTGGACATTCAATGCTATAACGGCAAAGCACGCTGACATGATGGACTCAATCCCGAAGGTTACCTGTCTTCCAAGAGAGAAAACGGACGAGCAGGCGGCTTCCGTTCTTACAGACATATTTCCTGCCGTTCTTGACAACACAGACTGGGAGCGTGTATATTCAAAGCATTCCTGGTATCTTATCAAACACGGTGTATCCATTTACGGCGTATTCTGGGACAAGCATTTAACCGAGGGTTTAGGCGACGTCGGCATACGCAACGTCAACGTTCTCAACTTCCTCTGTGAGCCTGACATAGAGGACATTCAGCAGTCAAGCGACATCTTTATAGTAAGTCTTTGCTCTATTGACAAGCTTAACAAGCTTTATCCTGAGCACGAAGGCTCCTTCGCAGGTTACGCTTCTGGCTTCAACGTCAACTACTACGAAACAGACCGCAACGTTGACATGAGCGACAAGGCTCTTGTTATTGACTGGTACTACAAGAAGGTCAACGAGTACGGCAAGGAAGTATTACACTATGCAAAATTCTGTCCCGGTGTTCTTTTATTCGCATCTGAAAACGAAAATATGTATACCGAAGGCTGGTATGCTCACGGCAGGTACCCTTTTGAAGTGGATGTTCTATATCCCATTGGCGGTACCTGGTACGGTTACGGCATCATAAAAGCAGCTGCTTCTCCTCAGCTTGCTATAGACAGTCTTGACTACAGTATTATGAGATACACAAAGCTCAAGTCCAAGCCTCGGTTTATCTACACCGAAAGTCTTGGTATGAACATTGATGAATTTGCGAACTGGGAACAGGACTTCTTAAAGGTTGAAGGAATGATAACGCCTGAGAATTTAAAGCAGGTTGACATTGACTCGCTTGACTCTTTTATTCTCAACGTCCGTGAAAGCAAAATAACCGAGCTTAAGGAAACCATCGGCAACCGAGACGTCAACAGCGGCGGTACGGTGGGAGGAGTCACAAGCGGTGCTGCTATTGCCACTCTTCAGGAGGCAGGCAACAAAGGCTCACGTGACATTATCAACGCTTCCTACCGCATTGTACAGCGTGTAGCGCTTCAGGCTCTCGAGCTTATGCGTCAGTTCTACACCGAGTCCAGAGTATTCCGTGTTATCGGAGAGGGCACTGCATACAACTACGTAGAGTTTTCAAATGAAATGATAGCAGGCAAGGAAGTGGCGGAAGGCGACGTGATATTCAACGTCAAGCCTATATTTGACATCAAGATTATTGCTCAGAAGAAGAGTCCGTTCTCATCTTTATCCCAGAACGAAACAATGGTCAATCTTTACAACATGGGCATATTCAATCCCGAAAACTCACAGAAGGCTCTTATTACCGTTGAGATGATGGAGTTCGAAGGCAAGGACAAGGTTATTGAATACATCAAGCAGGGGCAGACTCTTATGAACGTCATCGAGCAGCAGAAGCAGATTATGGCACAGCAACAGCAGCAGCTTATGATGTTGCAGGGACAGCACCCGGCCTTCTCGCAGCCGTCGGTAACTGCTGCAGACGTAGGAGCGTTACGTGCATGATCAAGGTAACATTCTTAAATAATGAAAGCGGCGTAGGCTACGAGATAAGCGGTCATGCAGGATACGACGTTCCAGGACGTGACATTATCTGCGCTGCAGTATCTGCTCTTCATCTTTCTTTATTATCCGTACTTGAGGCTGACGGTCATTCATACGATTACGATGACGACGGTGACGTCAAACGTCTGATAATTCATTCATCGGAAGGACAGGTATTTTTACGTATGTTTTTCGTCGGGGTTCGCTGTCTTGAAGGCGAATATCCTGGGTACATTGAGGTGTTTTTACCGTCACCTGCTAACAGGTGAAAAACAGGTAGTGATTAGTCCGTTTTTCTGACAACTTTTTGACAACTTACTATATGTATTTTTATGGTCTTTTTTGAACATTTTTGAACGGCACAAAATACAAAAAACCCACGTAACTACGTTGTTTTTACGTAATTACGTGGGTTTAATGCTTGGCGCAGAAGGAGAGATTTGAACTCTCGCGCCGGTTACCCGACCTACACCCTTAGCAGGGGCGCCTCTTCACCACTTGAGTACTTCTGCAGGTGAAAATCCGAATATTAAATTTGGAAAGAGTGGCGGAGAGGGTGGGATTCGAACCCACGGTGCCTTTCAGCATCACTGGTTTTCAAGACCAGCTCCTTAAACCGCTCGGACACCTCTCCGTACGTGAGAGTCTTATTGCGACTCAACGTATAATATTTTAACACAAAAATACGTGCTTGTCAAGTGTTTTTTTACTTTTTTTAAAAATATTTACTGAGTATTATTTTGACGTCCTAAATTAACATGTACGTAAACACCGAAATATGGTATATGCCACCAAAAAACTGCATAAATATGCCGTTTTCACCGCTAAAAATTCATAAAATTGTCAAATAATGGAAAACGGTAAGAAATAATATTCCGCTTTTTGCACGTTATGCTTTGTGATATACCAATAAGAGTTTGCCTGTCTTTCTGCACAAACTACAATAGAGTGTACTTGATTGCCTTGACTTAATTTCTTTGCTACATATTAATATTACTAAACGGTATGTGCAAAATGACAATTATCTCATTAAACAGTTTGATATACGCCCGGCATACCACACTCTTTTCCTAATCTGACGACGGTTTTTTTGCTTTATGTGAACAATTCTGCACGATACGGCGGAAATTTGAATGTAGTTTTTATGAATTGTAACGAAAATTGATAAAATGCGAAAAATCGATTGACATTTCTGCATTATACTGCTGTAATTATCGTGCTAAATAATAAAAAAATATAAATAAGCAGCAAATTATGGAGGTGAAAATGTGCCTCATATATCGGCATACGCAGAGAATGACGGTATAATGAGTCGGGATTTCTCTGCCGCGGCAAAAGCGAATTTTGCAAATCTAACTTTAAAGGAGATAGACTAAATGAATTTTAGAAAGCGTTTAAATGCTATCATCGCACTTTGTCTTGCAACTGTAATGACAGCAACCAACGTACTTGCAGCTCCTATGATGGCAGGCACAATTGGTTCTACTTCAGAAGTTGTGGAAGCTGTTCCCGAAGTTGAGGCAGAGGTTGCGGCGGAAGGTGATGTTGCCAAGATTGGCGAAACACCTTATGACTCTCTCGACGAAGCTTTCGCGGCAGCAGATGACGGTGACACAATCGTTCTTTATGCAGATGCAACACCCACACTTACCAGTCAGAGAGCTATAACCAAGGCTTCTGTTATCGACCTTGGCGGTAAGACTCTTACTCTTAAAGAAGATGACTTGTACTTTGGTACAACAACCTTCAAGAACGGTAAGATAGTTGTTGACCCTACAGTTAAACCTTCAACAGCGGTATTCTGGATGTTTGCTAACCAGACACTTACATTTGATAATGTTGAAATCGTTGCTACAGGCGTAACAGGTACATATCTTATCGGTCTTGACGGCAACAATTCAGACCTTAACCTTTTGAACGGCTCTGAAATTCTTGTTGAAAATGATGCAGCACTTGACCTTGACATTGTTTGCGTTAATGCGTCAACAGGTAACGATATAGTTATTGACAATTCCAAGATTAACGTAACCAACCTTGACGGTAGAGTACTCTTCAGAGGTAACTATACTATCAGCGGTAATTCTGAATTAAACCTCGAAGGTATTACAAAAGCAGGTATCCGTATTGAAGCAGGTCAGAAACTTGATATCAAGGATACAGCAACTGTTACAATTAAAGGTGAGCTCAGAGACGGCGGTATTCACCTTACAGATGCTACTGCAACTATGGTTGTAGCTGATACTGCAACGGTTGAGGCTACAGTTAATGAAACTTATGCTGCAAAAATCGGTGATGTTAAGTATGCAACATTTGAAGCAGCACTGACAGCAGCAAAGGCTATGACAGGCGACGTGGTGGTAGAAATCAACGATGCAGTTGAATTTGTAGACGGTATGGAGCTTGACGGCGGCAGCTACACTTCAATCAGCTTTGTTGGTAAGACAGAAAATGCAAAGCTTACCGTAAATCAGACTGCAGGCGGTGACTATCTTACAGCTCACGGCAAGACTGTTGTATTTACTGACCTGATTCTTGCTAAGGCAAATCCCGCATGGAGCGGTAACTCAGGTCATATGGGTAACTACTTCTCAATTCAGGGCGGCGTTCAGGAATACAATAACTGCGTATTCCCCAACGGTGCGTGTGCAAATACTGCAACTGCTACATATAACAATTGTACATTTGAAAATGCTTCTGAGTACGGTCTTTGGGTATATGACGATGCTCTTGTAACTGTAAACGGCGGTACTGTTGACAGTAAGAAGGGTATTAAGGTATATTCCGAGGGCGAAGAATCTGTTACAAGCACTCTTGTAGCAAAAGGCGTTACATTTACTGAAAACGTAAAAGCAAAACCTGCTGTTGCAATTGGCTATGCAGAATATGTTAAACTTATCGGCAATACATATAACAATCCCACTGCTAATATTGAGCTTGACTCAAGCTCAGATGCAGACTGCAACGGCATTGTATTTGTAGCACAGGACGAAAGCGGTAACGATGTTTCAAGCACTCTTGAAGTGGTTGACAGAAGCGGTACCAAGTCTGCTTGCGGTGCTATCGTTGACGGCAAGATTTATTTAACTGTTGCTGCAGCTCTTGAAGAAGGTGCTGTTAAGGCAGACGGCTCAAGCACAGTTGCAGTTTTCTATGATGCATCTGCAGAAAATATTACACTTCCTCTTGGCACAACAGTTATTAAAAATGATAACAGTGACTCTGTAGGTGTTGAAGTACCTGCTGCTAAGAT
>JAZQFS010000092.1:0-30488 GCA_045539625.1 Eubacteriales bacterium
CGTCCGCAGACGGCGAAACTCCTTATGCTTCATAAAGCGCAGGAAAGGTGAATTTTTCGTCCTAAAAGGACGAAAAAGAGGAAAACCCTCGCCGGGGGTTTTCCTAAAACGTGAGATAAAACATACTTTTTCAACAGGCTCAGACCGAGTTTTTTAGAACTCGGTCTTTTTTTTCACAAAAAAAGACGGCATTTCTGCCGTCAGCGTTAAATGTTGCAATTAAATTTACTGCTTTACAAAGTGAGTGCCCACATCTTTTCCGTCAAGCACGCTGTAAATGTTTTCGGGCTTTGAGCCGAGGGTAACGTACATATCGATTCCTCTGTCTGTGACGTATTTTGCCGCTTCAAGCTTTGTTGCCATTCCGCCCGTGCCTCTGTTTGAGCCTGCACCGCCTGCAAGAGCCGTTATCTTTTCATCAATTCTGTCTACTCGGTGTATGAGCTTAGCATCGGGATTGATTTTGGGATTTGCATCGTAAAGCCCTTCTATGTCAGACAGAATTATCAGCTTTGAAGCAGAGCAAAGATGTGCAACAATGGCGGACAGTGTGTCGTTGTCGCCGAAAACCTTTTTGTCCGATTCAATCTGATGGTGGCTGACGGAGTCATTTTCGTTAACTATTGGAATGATTCCGTTTTCAAGAAGTGCCGAGAAGGTATTTTTCAGGTTGTTTCTTCGATAGTCGGACTCGATGTCCTCTTCCGTGAGAAGTATCTGTCCTACCATATTGCCGTATTCGCCGAAAAGCTTGTCGTAAAGGTGCATAAGCTCACACTGTCCCACAGATGCCGCTGCCTGCTTCATTCTCATTTCTTTCGGTCTTTCGGAAAGACGCATTTTGCTGACGCCTACCGAAATTGCACCTGATGAAACAAGAACAACCTCGTAGCCGCTGTTTCGCAAATCAGACAGTATTCTGCACAGCAGGTCGATTTCTTTAATGTTTACAGAGCCGTTTTCGTGGGTAAGAGTGGAGGTGCCTACCTTTACCACAATTCTTTTTTCATTTGTTGTCATAGCTTTCATTCCTTTGTACTGCTGAAAGACTCAGCCTCTTATCTGTCCGTTGCCCGTAACCACGTATTTTGTTGTGGTAAGAGCTTCAAGTCCCATAGGACCTCTTGCGTGTAATTTCTGTGTGGAAATGCCTATTTCTGCACCAAGTCCGAATTCCTCGCCGTCGGTAAAACGGGTGGAGGCGTTGACGTATACTGCCGCAGAATCAATGCTGTCGGTGAAAAGCTTTGCGTTTTCCATATCTGACGTTACAATTGCCTCGCTGTGATGGGTTGAGTGGGTGTTTATGTGTTCAATTGCCTGTCGTACATTCTTTACAACCTTTACGGCAAGAATGTAATCGTTGTACTCAGTGTAAAAGTCTTCCTCGGTTGCTTTTGTGATGTGAGGGAGAATTTCAAGAGTTTTTTCACAGCCTCGAAGCTCAACATTTTTCTCCTGCATTGTCTTTGCCATCAAGGGAAGAAACTCTTTTGCAATATCCTCTGCCACAAGCAGATTTTCCGCACTGTTGCAAACGCTGGGACGCTGTACTCTTGCGTTGAAAATAATTTCGTTTGCCATATTAAGGTCGGCAGATGAATCCACATAAACGTGGCAGTTGCCTGCGCCTGTTTCAATTACGGGAACGGTTGCGTTGTGCACAACGCTGTCGATAAGTCCTTTGCCGCCTCGGGGAATGAGAACGTCGATTTTGCCGTTTGCCGTCATAAGTGCTTTTGATGACTCACGTGTGGTATCTTCAAGTACTGTTACGCAGTAAGGCGAAAGACTGTGCTTTGTAAGAGCCTTGCGTATTGAATTCATTATGGCGATGTTGGAGTTTACCGCCTCTTTTCCTCCTCGTAAAATGCAGGCGTTGCCTGACTTCAAGCAAAGAGACGCCGCATCCGCCGTAACATTGGGGCGTGATTCGTAAATGATGCCCACAACGCCTAAAGGCACGCAGACCTTCTTTATTTCAAGTCCGTTGGGGCGGACACCCACTGTTCCTTTTCCGATAGGATCATCAAGAGATATAACCTTTCCTATGCCGCCGCAGATGCCGTCAAGTCTTGCTTCTGTGAGGGTAAGACGCTCAATCATGGCATCGGAAAGCCCTGCGGTACGGGCGTTTTGTATGTCAATTGCATTTGCTGACAGTATTTGTGTGCTGTCACTCTTTAAGCACTGTGCCATGTCGCAAAGCAGTTCGTTTTTCTTGGTGCTTGACAAAAGAGCCAAAGCCTGTGAAGCTTTGCGTGCTTCGTTAAATATAAGTTCAAGAGCTTCCATATAAATTCCTCTTTTTGATTATTCTTTATCCGAGATAAGCTTATAAAGCTGTTCGGCATTGTCTATATATATGTCGGGGACAGAGCTTTTGAAGCTGTCTTTGCCGTGAAATCCCCAAGTAACGCCGCCGCCGAGAAGTCCTGAGTTGTGAGCTGTGTTCATATCGACGTTTGAGTCGCCGATAAACACCGAATCCTCGTGCTTTACTCCCAGACTTTCAAGTGCCATGTCAACGCACTCTCTGTTTGGCTTTACGGGCTTGTCGCCGCCTGTTCCGGATATATAGGAGAATGTACCCTCTCCAAAGAATTTTTCCGCAAGCAGCTTTACGTGTCTTTCGGGCTTGTTTGAAACCACCGCAAGAAGCACGCCCTCGTCCTTAAGGCGGTGAATTACATCTACTACACCCTCGTAGGGTACCGTTTCAACGCTTACATACTTGTCATATATTTCAAGGTATCTTTTAAGCACCTTTTCCACGTTTTCCCTGTCACGTGCCTCTTCGGGAACTGCCTTTGTCATAAGGTCAAGAGCACCGTTGTTGACAAAGGAACGCACCTCGTCTTTTGTGTGAACGGGGTATCCGAATTCCTGCATGGCAAGGTTTACGTTGTGGTGAATATCTCCGATGGTATCAAGAAGAGTGCCGTCAAGGTCAAATAAAGCTGCCTTATATTGCTTTGCCATATGCTTTTCTCCTTTTTAAAGCTCGTCGATGGCACGTTCAAATGCCAACGCAAAGTTGTCCATAAAGTATTTAAGCTCGGGAAGGGTTTTGCTTGTATCTTCCACGATTTTTTTGGTGCTTTCGAGAGCCTTTGCAAACTCTTTGTTTCCGTTTTCGCACTCTTCAACGCATTTGAGGTAAGCACAAAGCTTGTCTGCACCCTTGACAATTGCTTTAGCTTCGCTGTCAAGCTCCTCAAACTGAAGAATCTCGGCATATTCCTCTTTAAGGTCATCGGGAAGCTTGTCAAGCGCTTTGTCAAGAGCATCGTGCTCAATCTGCTTGTAGCTGTCACGGATTGAGCTGTTGAAGTATTTGACGGGGGTAGGTAAATCGCCTGTGAAAATTTCACTCATATCGTGGTAAAGACCGTACAGGGCGATTTTTTCGGCATCGTAATTTTTGCCGAAGTGCTTGTTTCCGATAACGCAAAGAGCGTGGCTGAGCATGGCACATTGAGCACAGTGCTCGGTGAGATTTTCGCTTCTCAGATTACGCATAAGTCCCCAGCGGTTGATGTATTTCATTCTGAAAGCAAGTGCAAAAAAAGAATAGTCTCTCATTGTTCCTCCCAATATAAAAACATTTATTGTGAATTATTCTCATTATATCACAAGCTTTGTGAAAAAGCAAGAAAAAAGAAGAATGAAAATAACCAAAAACAAATTGACAATGGCATAAAAATATGATATAATAACTCCGAATATAAAATCGGGGGAATTGTCGATGGTTGTAATGGGAATAGACCCCGGGCTTGCAATTGTAGGCTTCGGAGTAATACAGTCTTTTGTCGGCAGTGACTTTAAGCCGGTTGAATACGGAGCGGTCCTCACACAGGCAGGCATGAAGGTGGAGGACAGACTCCTTGAAATATACGAAAACGTTGATGAGCTGTGTAAAACCTATAAGCCCGATGCGGCGGCGGTGGAAAAGCTGTACTTCAATACCAACGAAAAAACGGCAATAAATGTTTCTCAGGCAAGAGGAGTAATAATACTTGCTTTGAGGAAAAATAATATTCCGATTTTCGAGTACACACCGCTTCAGATAAAGCAGGCGCTTACAGGCTACGGCAGAGCCGAAAAAAAGCAGATTATGTATATGGTTAAAACTCTGCTTAAGCTTAACGAAGAGCCAAAGCCCGATGATACGGCAGATGCTCTTGCGGCGGCAATATGCCATATATACAGTAGCTCGTCCGCACTTTTCGGTATCAAATAATATTCAAAATATTCTGAAGGAGGAAAAATTATGAAGCTGATTCTTGCAATCGTAAACAACGACGACGGACCGATGGTAACGGCACAGCTTAACAAAAGAGGTGTGTATACCACAAAAATCGCATCTACCGGCGGCTTTCTGTCGGCAGGCAATATGACTTTTATCTCAGGCGTTGAGGACGAAAAGGTTGATGAGGTTATAGGTGTAATCAAGGACTACAGCCGTAAGAGAACACAGCCTGTTCCTGCGGTAAGTGTAGGACAGATGCCTGCAGGCTTTGTTAATCAGGCAGAGGTGCTTGTGGGCGGAGCTACAATATTCGTTCTTGACGTAGAGCAGTTCACAAGAGCATGAGCCAAACAACTTTGCCCGAGGGTTTTCGCAGTAATTTCCGTCTTCATGCCTATCTTGTACTGTCCTCGGATTATGAGGCGAGAAACCGTATGGCAAGAGCAATTGCCAAAAGCATGCTTTGCACAGGCAAAAAGGAAAATGATGCAGAGCCGTGCTGCAGCTGTTCCCACTGTATAAAGATGGATGCAGGAACACACCCTGACTGCATATTTGTGGGAAAAGGAGCAAAAACGAAAGTTGACGATGTAAGAGACATATCGGACGAGGCTTATCTTGCTCCAAATGAAGGTGACATAAAGGTTTTCGTGCTGGAAAACGCAGACGAATTCAACGTACAGTCACAGAACGCACTTCTTAAGATTATCGAAGAACCGCCTGAAAACGTAAGATTTGTGCTTACCGGTGCCTCTGCAGGTGCGGTATTGCCCACGGTACGCTCAAGGGTTTGCACCCTTACAGGAGAAGTACCGCTTCCCGACGTTATTATATCACAGATTAAAAAGGAGAGACCTTCTCTTTCAGAGGAGGATTTAAACTGTGTGGCGGCGTTTTTGCAAAGCTACGACAAGACCGACATAAAGGAGCTTGATGAAAAGCTTTTGCAGAAGTATAAAGATCTGGCTGTCAGCTGTTTCAGCGGACAGGATACTTGTCCTGTATTGAAATTTCCGTCTAAAAGAGAAGAGCTTATGCTTTGTTTGCAGGTATTTATGCTTGTTGCGGGAGAACTTTGCCGCGCAAGAGGTGCAAAAAAGCACGGAATAAGCTTTCTGACAGAGGGTGAAATGAGTGCGTGTATAAGAAGAACATCCTTGAAGAAGGCGCATGGTGTATATGATGTGCTTGAAGAAGGATACTTGCTTACCGAGTCATATGCAAATGCAAATGCAGTTCTCGGTTATTTGATGCAGAGTATAAGATAAATATTATACCTGCTGTTGAAAGGATTATATTTTTTAGTATGAATAACAACAATAATCAGAAGAATAAAGAGAGTGATATTATCACAAAAAAAGGCTTTCTTATTTCTCTGCCCGGCAAGAAAAACTCGGAGAATGTGCAAAGCTCCATTCATTTGTCTTCTCCCAAGGGTGACGGGGCTAATGACGCTTTAAACGGCAAGAAACCCCGTGACGATAAAAAGAGAAACGATGCCGACAGCCGAAATGTAAAAAACGAAGGAAAAAACAGTCAGCAGAGCTTCGGCGACGGCAAAAATGAGCAGTCTCATAAGCATAAGGATAAATTCCGCCGAGACAAGGGCGGAAAAAACAGGGATAACCGCAACAATAACAATAACAACAGCGGTAATAACCGTCAGGCTGATAAAAACGGTAGCCGTGTAAAAGAAGAAACTGCATCAGCAGCTGTTTTTGAAAAAGCGGAAAACAAAAACGAAAACCGCAACGAAAACAGAAATGACAGACACTCAAGACACGGCAAAAATCATAACCGTCAGGCACGTCAGAATGACAATGACCGCCGTGATGCAAGAGAAAACAGAGAAAACAAGGATAACAGAGACAACGGCAACAGAGACGCAGACAAGAACAGAAGAAATAACGACAAAAAGGTAAAGCAGGCGCCGCTGTCCGTCCTTTCCGCTTCCATTTCCGAGTATGCCGAAAAACAGCATTTTCAGGAGACAGCTCCCGTTAAGGAAAGAGAGCTGTCGCTGGAAGAAAAGTACAAGAATGCAAAGCCTCTGGCACAGCAGATTGCCGAGCAGGAAATGAGAGCAAAGGGCATAAAAGTGCCGGGTGACGAGCAGGCAGAGGTTGAAAATGTGGAAATAGTGGGCGTGCGCTTCAGAGAAGCGGGCAAGATTTATTATTTTGATCCCGACGGACGTGCAATTCCCTTCGGAACACCTGTTATTGTTGAAACAGCAAGAGGAAATGAGTACGGCTATACGGCAATTTCCAACAGACTTGTGCCCTGTAACTCACTTACCTCGCCTTTAAAGAAAATTCAGCGCGTTGCAACAGAAATCGATACTCAGAAGCACGTTGCAAACAGAGACCTTGAAAAGCAGGCTGAGGATGTATTCCGTGAAAAGGTTGCAAAGCTTGGCCTTGAAATGAATCTTATTTACGTTGAGTATACCTTTGACAACTCACGACTTTTGTTCTATTTTACGGCTGAGACGAGAATTGACTTCCGTGAGCTTGTAAAAGAGCTGGCAAGCGTATTCAGAACAAGAATAGAACTGAGACAGATAGGTGTCCGTGACGAAGCAAAGGCAATAGGCGGAATAGGTGTTTGCGGCAGAGCAAACTGCTGTAATACATTCCTGGGCGACTTTGCACAGGTTTCAATAAAAATGGCAAAGGATCAGAGTCTTTCCCTGAATGCGGCAAAGATATCGGGTGCTTGCGGAAAGCTTATGTGCTGTCTGAGATACGAGGACAAGGTTTATGAGGAGGAAAATGCAAGAACTCCCAAGGTGGGAAGCATTGTGGAAACTCCCGAGGGTAAGGGACACGTTGTTGAAAGAAACGTGCTCAAAGGAACTGTAAAGGTTGCTCTTGACCTTGCTCCCGAAGCTGCGGCACAGCCTTATTCAAGAGATGATGTCAAGGTTGTGGGCTTTAACAAGTCAAAGAGCGAAGAAGACAATTCTGACGATAATCTTGATGAATTAAAGGACGTCGAAGGATAATGGACGGCATTTTAAATGTGTATAAGCCGCAGGGACTGACTTCCTTTGCGGTGGTTGCAAGAGTGAAGAAATTCTGCTCCACAAAGCGTATAGGGCATGCAGGAACACTTGATCCTATGGCAACAGGCGTTCTTCCGTTGCTTGTGGGAAAAGCTGCGGTTATGCAGGAAAAGCTGTCGGATCACGACAAAACCTACAATGCAGGCGTAAGACTGGGCATATCAACAGACACGGGCGACGTTACGGGAAAGGTTATTTCCCAAAGCGAAGTGTGTGTATCGGATGAGGATTTTACAAGGGCGGCAAAAAGCTTTGAAGGAAAAATAAAGCAGATACCTCCCATGTACAGTGCAATTCAAATTGATGGGCAGAGGCTTTATGATCTTGCAAGAAAAGGAATAGAGGTTGAAAGACAGGCAAGAGAAATTGAAATATATTCTCTTGATGTGTTACACCGTGAAAACGAGACGGACTTTGTTATAAAGGTGAGCTGTTCAAAGGGTACGTATATACGCACTCTTTGCGAGGACATCGGCAAAAAACTGGGCGTTCCCGCCACAATGTACAGCCTCGAAAGAACGGTGTGCGGCGACTTTAAACAAGAAGACTCGGTAAGCCTTGAAAGCCTTGAAGAATTATTTATACAAGGCAAAATGCAGGACATAGAAAAGCTTCTCATGCCGCCGCAGATGCTGTTTTCACATCTTCCAAAGGTCAAGCTCCCTGAATTTTACACAAAGCTTTGTCTTAACGGCTGTGAAATCTATCTTAAAAAGATAGGCGTAAAAGAGGAATTCTTCGGCGAGGACGGTATTTGCAGAGTTTACGGCTTTGACGGAAAATTCATAGGACAGGGAGAAATTCGTGACTATGAGGACGGCAAGGCAATAAAGATAAAGTACCGATTTATTTAGTTTTATATTTTTTGATATATACCCTATAGAAGGAAAGGAAAAACAAAATGGTTAAGGAAAATCTCGACTTTTTAATGGAAAAAGACCCCGAAATTGCAGAAGCTATAGGTCTTGAGCTTGCAAGACAGAGAAGAAACATCGAGCTTATTGCAAGTGAAAACATCGTTTCCGAAGCAGTGCTTTCTGCAATGGGAAGTGTTCTTACAAACAAGTACGCCGAAGGCTATCCCGGAAAGAGATACTACGGCGGCTGCGAATGTGTTGACATTGCCGAAAACATTGCAAGAGACAGAGCCTGCAAGCTGTTTGGCGCAGAGCACGCAAATGTTCAGCCTCACTCAGGTGCAAGCGCAAACCTTGCTGTATTTACTGCTTTTCTTAAGCCCGGCGATACAGTTATGGGTATGAACCTTGCTCACGGCGGACATCTATCTCACGGAAGCCCCGTTAACATTTCGGGTATGTTCTTTAACATAGTTCCTTACGGCGTAAATGACGACGGCTTTATTGACTATGACGAAATGGAAAGAATTGCCGTTGAATGTCAGCCTAAGCTGATTATTGCAGGTGCTTCCGCATATCCAAGAACCATTGATTTTGAAAAGTTTGCTGCTGTTGCCAAGAAGGTGGGAGCAATCTTTGTTGTTGATATGGCACATATTGCAGGTCTTGTTGCGGCAGGACTTCACCCCAGCCCCGTTCCCTATGCAGACGTTGTAACAACCACCACTCACAAGACATTGAGAGGTCCCAGAGGCGGTCTTATTCTCTGCAAGGAGGAATACGCAAAGCAGATTGACAAGTCCATATTCCCCGGCACACAGGGCGGTCCTCTTATGCACATTATTGCGGCAAAGGCAGTTTGCTTCGGCGAGGCATTGAAGCCTGAATTTAAGGAATATCAGACTCAGCTTGTAAAGAATATGAAGGCGTTTGCAGATGCTCTTCTTGAAGAGGGCTTCAAGCTTGTTTCAGGCGGTACAGACAACCACTTGGGACTTGTTGACCTTCGTCCCTTCGGCATTACGGGTAAGGAATTTGAAAAGAGACTTGATGAGGTTTATATTACCGTCAACAAGAACGCTATTCCCAACGATCCCGAAAAGCCTTTTGTTACAAGCGGTGTAAGAGTAGGAACGGCTGCGGCAACCTCCAGGGGCTTTGTTGAAGAGGACTTCAGAACAATTGCAAAGCTCTTTAAGCTTGTTGCAACAGAGTTTGAGGAAAAAGCAGATTACATCAGAGCCGAGGTTACAAAGCTCTGCGACAAGTATCCCCTTTATTGATTATGGATATAGGGCTGATACTTGCTTCAAAATCACCGAGAAGAAAAGAAATCCTTCACAACGTCGGTCTTGATTTTGAAATTTATGTTTCAGACACAGATGAAAGCGTCCCCTCAGGGACGCTTCCTTTCGATGCGGTTATGGAAATTTCAAAGAGAAAGGCACAGGCGGTTAGGGATACTCTCTCAGATGGTGCAAAAGGAAAAATAATTTTAGGTGCTGATACCGTTGTTGCACTTGACAATGAGATAATCGGAAAGCCAAAAAACGAAGAAAATGCCGTTGAAATTCTTCACAGGCTTTCGGGCAACAGGCACGTTGTATACACAGGCTTTACAATCATTAAGGATGACTTTGTTTATTCAGATTTTGAAAGCACAAATGTGTATTTCCGCACTCTTACGGACGGTGAAATCCGTTCATATGTTGCAAGCGGCGAGCCGATGGACAAGGCGGGTGCATAAGGCATACAGCAGTTAGGTGCTCTGCTTGTGAATAAAATCCACGGAGATTATTTTAACGTAATGGGACTTCCCATAAATAAAATAGCTGTAACCTTTAATGAAAAACTTGGTATTAACTTGTTGAACAAAAATTAACGTCTTGGCTGTGTATATTTGCAGCTGTTGAAAGGAAGTAGTTTTTTATGATTAAGAATTACAAGCACAATTACCCAATGAAGGAAGTAAAGTACACACCTAATATGAAGGTCGTTCTTGAGGACTCCATCAACAAAAACAACGAATTCGGTCAGGACATCGCTTTCCGTTACCGTAAGGGTGCTGAAATTGTTGATGTTACCTTTGAGCAGTTCTATCTTGACACAAAGTATGTTGGTTCTGCTTATACCGAAATGGGCTTTAAGAAGGGCAACAAAATTGCCATGATCGGTGCCAACAGCTACGAGTGGATTACTGTTTTTGTTTCGGTACTCAACTCTGAGGCTGTATTTGTTCCTGTTGACAAGGAGCTTCCTATAGAGGAAATTGCATACATAATCAATGACAGCGACACAGACGTATTCTTTTATGCTTCCGTTTATGATGAAAAAATCAAGGCAAATATGGAGCTTTTCAAGAATGTCAAGTATTTTGTAAATCTTGATGCCAAGGAAGATGACGGACAGTTCCTTTCCTACAAGAAGCTTATGGAAAAGGGTAAGGCTCTGTATGAAGGCGGTTATACCGAATATACAGATATGACTCCCGCAGAAGAAGAGCTTAAGGTTATTGTTTACACATCGGGCACAACAGGAACGGCTAAGGGTGTTATGCTCAGTCTTGCAAATGTTATGAGTGCACAGAACTACGGACTTAAGGTTTCGTCTACCGCAAAGACCATGATTAATGTGCTTCCGTTGCACCACACCTTCGGAGGACTTGTTGATATTCTTGTAGGTATCAAGTGCGGTACGACAATGGGTATTAACGACAGCGTAAGAAACGTGCTTCCAAACTTCAAGGCATACAAGCCTGAGGCGGCAATGCTTGTACCTCTCTATGTTGAAAAGTTCTATCAGAGAATCTGGGCAGCTATTGAAGAAAAGGGACTTTCAAAGACCTTCAAAAAGCTTATCAAGGTGAGCAACGGTCTTTTGAAGGTTGGCATTGACGTAAGAAGAACACTTTTCAAGAGTGTACACGAGCAGTTCGGCGGCAACCTTCGTCTTATTGTTTGCGGCGGTGCACCTATGAGAGAAGAGCTTGGACGTTTCTTTGAATCCATAGGCATTATTATCACCAACGGTTACGGTATTACAGAATGTTCTCCTCTTGTATCGGTTAACAGAACGCATTATTATGATTTTGCATCTGTAGGCGTGCTTTGTCCCGATGTTGAGGTTAAGATAGACAAGCCCAACGAAGACGGCGAAGGCGAAATTCTTGTTAAAGGCCCTATCGTTATGATGGGTTACTACAAGAATCCCGAAAAGACAGCAGAGGTTCTCACCGAAGACGGCTGGTTCAGTACAGGCGACTACGGCAGATATGATGTTGAGGCTGAAAAGCTTTATATCACAGGCAGAAAGAAGAACCTTATTGTCCTTAAGAACGGTAAGAACATTTATCCCGAAGAAATCGAAGATTATCTGACAGGCAAAACCGAAATCGATGAGGTTATTGTAAGTGCCATCAAGGACGACAACGGCGAAGAAACAGGTCTTCAGGCAGAGATTTATCCCAATCAGGGAAAAGTTGAAGGTCTTGACGATGACGGCATTTACAAGCTTATCAAGGAAGTAGTTGAAGACTACAACAAGACTATGCCTGCCCACAAGAGAGTTATCAAGGTTAAGATAAGAAAAGAACCCTTTGAAAAGACTACTTCTCAGAAGATTAAGAGAAAGTACAACTAAGTTACTTATTGTTTTCCGAAGAAGAAAAAGTAACTGCACTTAAGAGCATAAACAAGAAGAAAAGAGCAGCTCACCAACAAAGGTTTAATTAAACCGTTACTTTTAATGCACAATTATCCGTCCGTGAGTCAAACAACGATTCACGGACTGCATTTTTATAATTAAGCAATTATACAAAACTAATTTCGGGAGAGATTATGGAAATAAAAATTATCTACCACGACAAAGACATAGTTGTCTGCCAAAAGCCTGTGGGCATTTCCAGCGAAAACACCGATAACAAAGACGGACTTCCCGACCTTTTGTCGGAACAGCTTGGCTTGAAAGAGGTGTATACCCTTCACCGCCTTGATGTGGGCGTGGGCGGACTTATGGCGTATGCTGTGAACAAAAAAGCGGCATCGGTTTTGTCAAAAGACATTTCGGAGGGCAATTTTCACAAGTATTACACGGCAACGGTTTACGGCAGTCCCGACGAAAACGAGGGTGTTTACGAGGATTTGCTTTTCAAGGACTCGGCGAAAAACAAGAGCTTTGTTGTGAAAAAAGAGCGTCGAGGCGTAAAAAAGGCAAAGCTGTCATATAAGGTGCTGAACACCGAAAAAGACGGCGATGCTGTTAAATCCACCGTGGAAATATACCTTTATACAGGTCGGTCACACCAGATAAGAGTGCAGTTTTCTCACAGAGGTATGCCTCTTGCGGGTGACGGCAAATACGGTGCAAAGGACAATGTGAAAAACATAGCTCTCAGTTGTACAAAGCTTGTGTTCAACCACCCTCGGAGCAAAGAGGAGCTGTCCTTTGAAATTCCTTACAGCTTTGAAAGCTGATTTTTGTGCAGTATCAGTTTTTCATAAATAATTGCTGCAAGTGCGGTGTATGCAACGCACATTACGGCAGTAAAGTTGCAGTTTGTAGACAGCATAAAGCCCACCGAAAGCACGAAAAAAAGAAAAAGCGAAAGTGCATCGGCAAATTTTCTGACATAATAGGCTCTGTCAGGCAGTATAAGGCTGTCAATGATTATGTGCAAGGCTCTTCCGCCGTCAAACACGGGAAGCGGTATAAGGTTTCCTATGCCGAAAAGCAGATTTGCATATATAAAAAAACAGACAGGTGCACTGTGGCAAGCTCCTGCGGTAAGATGTGCGGCAAGTGCACACACAAGATTTGCCATTCCTCCCGAAAGCACCACCGCCAGCTCTTTTGCATATGAAAGAGTGTTCATATCGCAAACCATGTCTATTCCGAAAGGGTAGACATTTATTTTTTGTACTTTTCCGCCGCACAGCTTCAGTGTAACTAAGTGGGAAAGCTCATGTATTGCAATACAACACAGGACGATAAGGGTGTACACCGAAAAATCGGCGTAAAACAGCAGGAATACGGCAAAAAAAGTAAATATGCTGATATTCAGCTTCCCTGAAAGCAGATGTATTTCAAGCATTGAGGATAAGATTTTTTTAAGGCTGTTCATAGCATACTCCGTCATAAAGATTGTGGGCGAGATGGGAAAAGGTGTCATTTGCTTTTTGAGTAAAGCCGAAGGCTCCTGCCTGTGATACGTTGTTGCTTTTGCGATATTCCAGCACAAGGCAGAATGCTATAAGCAAAATGCACAGCAGACTTTGCATAAATATTTTTCCGTGTGTTCTCATTTTGTTTCCTCCTTTACATTATAAATCCTATTGCCATATCGGAAAAAATATGATATACTGAAGAAAACTGTTTACAGACAGCATACGGAGCAACCGAGGTGACGCAATGAAGCTTTTTGCAACGGACTATGACGGCACTTTGCGAATGGGTGACGGCATAAGTGAAGAAAACATACAGGCTATAAATGAGTTCCGTGCAAAAGGAAATCTGTTCGGAGTTGTTACGGGACGCAGCTACAATAACGGATATGCCGTATTTCGTAAATCAGGAGAGTTCCCTTTTGATTTTATAATAGTCAGTAACGGTGCCGGCGGTTATGATTATGAAGGAAACGAGCTTTTCTCACATCGGGTGGAGAAGGCAGCTGTTGAAGGTGTTCCGCTGTCAGTAAAGCTTATTGAAGCCTGCACCGAGCTTACAAAATACCCTTGCGGGCTTAATACGGGCAAAACAAACTACGCGTTCCACACCGATTATCCCGACGGTGCTGACGTGGACGGAAGACATTACAGCCCTCGCAGTATTCTTTACGAAACAGAAGACTTTCTGTCTGCAAATGCTGTGTGCGAGGACGACAAGGAATGCAGCAAGGTTGTAAATCGGTTGAAAGAGCTCTTTGGTGAATATCTTAATCCCGTTCAGAACGGAAGATGCATTGACATAACGGCAAAGGGCGTTGACAAAGCATACGGAGTAGCGGCTCTTGCAAAAATTTACGGTGTTAAAAAAGAGAATATTTGGACATCGGGCGACAATTACAACGATATACCTATGCTCGAAGCTTTTCACGGCAGTGCGATGGAGTCGGGTGTGAATAAGGCAAAGGAAAGTGCTGAGTTTGTGTGTAAAAGTGTGGCACAGGCTCTGAAAAAGGCTATGGAAAGCAAATAAAAAGCATATACTAAACAACAACCAACAATTATACGGAGGAAAAATGGACAGATTCAAGCTTGTATCAAAATTTAAGCCAATGGGCGACCAGCCTCAGGCAATAGAGCTTTTGTCGGCAGGCGTAAATGCAGGTATGCGTGAGCAGGTGCTTGTAGGTGCCACAGGTTCGGGAAAAACCTTTACAATGGCAAATATCATAGCAAATGTAAACAAGCCTACTCTTGTTCTTGCTCACAATAAGACGCTTGCGGCACAGCTGTGCTCTGAATTCCGTGAGTTTTTCCCCGAAAACGCCGTGGAATTTTTTGTATCCTATTATGATTATTACCAGCCCGAAGCCTACATTCCGGGCAAGGATGCCTACATCGAAAAGGACAGCTCAATCAATGATGATATAGACAAAATGCGTCACAGCGCCACAAGTGCATTGTTTGAGCGGCGTGATGTTATAATTGTGGCATCGGTGTCCTGCATATATACGCTGGGTGATCCTGTGGAGTATAAGAATCTTACGGTATCGGCAGCAAAAGGTCTTGAAGTGTCAAGAAACAAGTTTATAAGCGACCTTGTAAAAATCCAGTATGAGCGAAACGACCTTGCACTTGAGAGAAACAAATTCAGGGTGCGGGGTGATACTGTTGAGGTTTTTCCTGCCGCATCCGAAAAGAATGCCATAAGAGTAGAGTTTTTCGGCGATGAAATTGACGAGGTTTCGGAAATTAATGTGGTTACGGGCGATGTTATCCACCGCCTTTCACGTGCCGTTATTACTCCTGCAACCCACTATGTAACAAGCGACGACAAGCGTCAGAAGGCGATAAACGACATTCTTGCCGAAATGGAAGAGAGAGTAGCCTATTTCAAGAGCCAAAACAAGTTTATAGAAGCACAGCGAATTGAAGAACGCACAAAGTACGATATGGAAATGCTGGGCGAGCTTGGTTATTGTTCGGGCGTTGAAAACTATTCAAGAGTGCTGTCGGGACGTCCTGAGGGAAGCGTTCCGTATACTCTTCTTGACTACCTGCCCAAGGATTTTCTTTTGCTTGTGGACGAGTCCCACGTAACACTTCCGCAGGTAAGGGCAATGAGCGGCGGCGACAGGGCGAGAAAAAAGAATCTCATTGACTACGGTTTTCGTTTGCCGTCGGCGTATGACAACAGACCTCTTACCTTTGACGAATTCCGTGAAAGAGTAAATCAGGTAATATACGTCAGTGCAACACCGTCGGACTACGAAAAGAACAGAGCCGAGCAGTTTGCAGAGCAGATTATCCGTCCCACGGGGCTTCTTGATCCCGAAATTGAGGTTAGACCTGTCAAGGGACAGATTGACGACCTTATAAGTGAAATCAGGCAGAGATCGGAAAAAGGAGAACGTGTTCTTGTCACAACACTTACCAAAACAATGGCGGAGGATTTGACAGAGTATCTCAGCGGGCACGATATAAAGTGCCGATATATGCATTTTGGAACCGATACGCTTGAGCGAATGGAACTTTTGCGTGACCTGAGACTTGGCGTATTTGACGTGCTTATCGGAATTAACCTTTTGCGTGAAGGACTTGACCTTCCCGAGGTTTCTCTTGTTGCAATACTTGATGCAGACAAGGAAGGCTTTTTAAGAAGTGAGACGTCACTTATCCAGACTGTTGGACGTGCGGCAAGAAATGCAGAGGGTAAGGTTATTATGTATGCCGATACAGTTACCGGCTCAATGGAAAGAGCCATTACCGAAACAAGACGCCGCCGTAAAAAGCAGGATGATTACAACAAGGCAAACGGCATTGTGCCTGTTACCGTAAAGAAGGAAATACGTGATGTTCTTGATATTTCCATCAAGGATAAAGCAACGCCGGACGGCACAAAGCCAAGAAAGATGTCAAAGAAGGAAATCGAGACTACCGTGGCTTCCCTTACCGAGAAGATGAAGGAAGCGGCGAAGGTGCTTGACTTTGAGCTTGCGGCGGCTATCCGTGATAAAATTATTGCGTTAAAGAAGGATTAATTATTTTTGTAAATAAGACTTGCAAGTGAAAGCGGTTTGTGGTAAAATAAAATGTAATGTTGTACCGAGAGATCGGAATTTGAATGAAAGAGGTAATAAATTATGAAAGCAAGACTTCCTAAGGGTATGGGCGGCGGCCCTCAGAATATGCAGTCAATGATAAAGCAGGCACAGAAAATGCAGGAGGACATGGAAAGAGTACAGTCCGAGCTGGAAGAAGAAGTAACAGAGGTTACAGCAGGCGGCGGTGCTGTTAAGGTTGAAATCAAGGGAAGCCGTGAAATACTTTCCATTAAGCTTCAGGAGGATGTTGTTGATCCCGACGATATTGAAACTCTTGAAGACCTTATTGTTGCGGCTGTTAACGAAGCTATCAAAACAGTTGACAGCAAGGCTCAGTCGGCTATGAGCAAGGTTACAAGCGGCATCAATATGCCCGGTCTGTTTTAATTTACTTTTCTTTCAAGAAAAGTGACAGAATCCCGGACAAAAACTAACTTCGGAGGAAAATATGAAAGTAGAGCTTCTTGAACATACTCCCAATCCCGAGAGGGTAATAGCGGCGGCTGCAAAGCTGTGTTATTCTCAGGTGGGAGTTGACGACATATTGGAAAAGATGACTCCCGACAAATGCGAGAGTTTTATAAATATGCTTATGAGTCTCGGACACGAAAGTCCTGTTGAGCACGTGAGCTTTACCTTTGCAATAGAGGGCGTATCACGCTCGCTTTTAGCACAGCTTACAAGACACAGACTTGCGTCCTACAGCGTGCAGAGCCAGAGATATGTGGGCAAAGAAAACTTTGACTACATAATCCCTCCCGAAATTGAGGCAATACCCGAAGCAAAGGAGCTTTTTGTAAAGGCTATGGAAAACGACAGAGACACCTACAAAAAGCTTAACGAAATTTTGTCTGCAAAGCACAAGAACGATATGATGAATGACGGACTTGACGAAAAGACGGCGGACAAAAACTCCAAGAAAAAGGCTCAGGAGGATGCAAGATATGTTCTTTCCAACGCCTGCGACACAAAGATTGTAATGACGATGAACATAAGAAGCCTTTACAACTTCTTCTCCCTTCGTACCTGTTCACGTGCACAGTGGGAAATCCGTGCACTTGCAACGGAAATGTTAAGACTTGTAAAGGGTGTTTCGCCCTTGCTGTTCAAGGATGCAGGTCCTTCATGCGTAAAGGGCGGCTGCAAGGAAGGCGCAATGACCTGCGGAAAAGCCAAGGAAATGCGTGAAATGTTCAAAAATCTTAAGTAAAAGGACGGGAAAATCATGGGTTTTCTTATTACCATAGAAGCCCCCGATGCTTCGGGAAAGGCAACTCAGACAGAGCTTTTGAGAAAGCATCTTGAAGAGGACGGCTACACTACATATAAATTTGCATTTCCCAACTACGGCAGTGATGCCTGTAAGCCCGTGGAGCTGTATTTGGGCGGAGCCCTTGGGGAAAAGGCGTCCGACACGGGAGCATATGCCGCATCGGTATTCTTTGCTGTAGACAGATTTTTCTCATATAAGACTCAGTGGGAAAAGCTTCTGAAGGAAGAAAAAACTGTGATTGTTCTTGACAGATACACAACATCAAACGCCGTTCATCAGATATGCAAGCTTCCCCAAAACCAATGGGACGAATATCTGTCGTGGCTGTATGATTTTGAATTTAACAAGATGTCTTTGCCTGTTCCCGATATAACGCTTGCACTTGATGTTG
This sequence comes from Eubacteriales bacterium, assembly GCA_045539625.1. Classification (GTDB taxonomy): domain Bacteria; phylum Bacillota; class Clostridia; order Oscillospirales; family CAG-382; genus UMGS1387. Next base: position 18,104 of record JAZQFS010000092.1, read on the forward strand.
CACCTGAGGTGTCCAAAAAGCTGCTTGACAAAAGAGCAAAAGAGGATGCCGACCACAAATCGGATATACATGAGGCTGACAGCGAGTATTTACGTAAGTGCTACGATGCAAGTAAATACGCATCGGACAAATGGGGCTGGACAAGGATTGTGTGCTGTGACGGCGGTGAAATGAAGAGCCGTGAAGAAATCCACGGTATGATTTATAAGGCTGTTACGGAAAAAATGAAAGGAAATAAGTAAAATGGTATTGCTTTTTCTTGCAAACGGATTTGAAGAAATAGAGGCACTGACTCAGGTTGACTATCTGAGACGTGCAGGAGTTGAGGTGAAAACCGTCGGTCTTAACGGCGAATTTGCCGAGGGCACAAGAAAGATTCTTGTAAAGGCTGACAGCGTAATTGAAGAGGTGCAGTACACCGACGACGTTGAGATGGTAATTTTACCCGGCGGTCTTGGCGGAATGAATGCCATAAAATCAAGCGAAAAGGCTTGTGACATAATAAAGAAGGCGGCATCTGACGGAAAATACGTTGCGGCAATATGTGCGTCCCCCACGGTGCTCGCTCATCTCGGACTGCTTGATGGCAAAAAATGCATCTGCTATCCCGGTATGGAAGACGAGCTTATCGAAGGCGGCGGCAAGGTTGTAAATGAGGCTGTTGTTACAGACGGCAAGTTTATAACGGCACGTGCAGCAGGTGCTTCCGAGGAATTTTCCTTTGAGCTTATAAGACTTCTTTGCGGTGATGATGTGAAAGAGCAAATCCGCAAGAGTATCTGTGCAAGATAAGTATGACAACAGACCAGATAAGACAGGCAAAGAGGGCTTTGCGTGGCGAATATAAGAAAAAACGCAGTGAAATACCCTCCTGTCAAAGAAAAATACTTGACGAAAAAATTTGTAAAAACATAACGGACAGCGTAAGCTTTGAATATGCGGACGTTGTTCTTGTGTTTTATCCTACAGTGCAGGAAATCGACATTAGGGCGGTCTTTGATGTTGCAAGGGAGCAGGGCAAAAGGCTTGCTTTTCCAAGATGTGTTTCAAAGGGTATTATGAAGTTTTATTTTGCCGATAATGAAGAAAGCTTTGAAAGAAGCGCATACGGAATCTTAGAGCCCAAAGAGGAGTGCGAAGAATGTGTGTGTGACATCTTTTCACATCCGCTGTGCCTTGTGCCAAGTCTTTGTGTGTGTCCTGACGGAAGCAGACTGGGCTACGGGGGAGGCTTTTATGACAGATTTCTGTCCTCCTTTGACGGCATATCCATGTGCGTTCAGTATGAAGAGTTTATATGTGACAGTATTCCCTTTGAAAAGAGATACGATAAAAAAGTAGATGCCGTTGTAACGGAAAAGGCGGTGTATGTGGTTGGCAAGAAATAAAAAATTCGGGGAGCTCGGCGTTAACGAAAATTATACCGATGAAGAAACCCTTGATGCCCAAAACGGCAAAGAAGAGGTTGAAAAGGCAAAAAAGAAGCTGAATGTTTTTGCAATGCTTTTCGGCAAAAAGAATTCGTCGGGCGAAAGAAGCCTTGACGGCATGGACGGACAGATACCGCCCAAAGAGCCGCCGTACAGCGAGAAGTTTACATACTTCAAAAAAACGCCCCGTCAGGAAAAGGCTGAAAGAAGACGGACGGTGGCAGATGCTCCCAAAATGCCTGTTGTGCTGTTTCTTGTATGTATGTGCCTGTCGCTTGCGGGAGCGTTTGTGATAAACAGCAACATTGTTTATGAAGCAAGCACTAAGGTGCAGTATATTGTAAGGCTGTGCGTAAGTATGGGAGCGTACTTTGTTCCTACGCTTTTGTATATGCTCTTTTCCAAAAACCGAAGCCTTTATAATTTCAGAAGATGCTCTTTGAAATTCGCTCCGCTGACACTTTTGTTTCTGGGGCTTGTGCTTTGCTCATCGGCACTTCAGAAGTATCTGATAGCATATGTGTTTTCTTACAGAGTGCCTGTGGGAAATCAGTCTGACAGCCTTGTGTGGGCGATAGTCCTCGGTGCTCTTGTGCCTGCAATATGCGAAGAAATGCTGGTAAGAGGCGTGCTTTTGAACGAGTTTTCAAAGTATGCGGGCGGATTTGGCGGCGTGCTGCTGTCATCGCTTCTGTTTACACTGCTTCACTTTGATTTACAGTATTTCGGCATTTATTTTGTTGCGGGACTGTTTCTGGGTACACTTACCCATGTGACACGTTCTGTATTTCCTGCGATGATAGTGCATTTTCTAAACAACACCCTGTCTATTTGTCTGTCGGATACCCTTACCTTTGTTGCAATGGAAAGAATAGGCGGAACGCTGATGATAATAGTTATAGCTGCAGTGTTCTTTATACTTCTCGGACTTGCGCTTCAGACTATGGAAAGAATCAGCATGAAGCGTGCGGTACATTATCTTAAAAAGGACGACAACGAAAATGACGGGCAGAACGGCACATACAAGAACGGAAAAGCAAGTGATGTTGTGCTGTTCACGGCACAAGGCGGCAATACCGCCGCGAAAACCTTACGCCTTGTGTTCAACAGATACACGGCGGCAGCGTATTTAATATTTGCCGCGGCGGTTATACTGTCTATGGTGTTATGATTGCCAAAATGTAAAATCGACAAAAGGTCTTGACATTTGCGGTATGATGTGTTAATATAGTTACAGTTAAGGGCTGTTGCAACTGACGGACTCAGGGTGGATAAACCACCGGGAAGCGACGGCAATACTGATAAAAGTCGACCGTCTGGGCAGCTACATTGTTTTGGAGCTGTCCTGTTTTTTTTGTTATAAAGCTATGAAGGGAAGAATTAATGTGACATCGTGTATAAAAAGCGCCTGTCTTTACGGTATCGACGGCTTTATAGTTGATGTTGAGTGTTACAGCTCAGGAACTTTTCCAAAGTTCAATCTTGTGGGACTTCCCGATGCCGCTGTCAAGGAATCCTATGCCAGAATTAAGGCGGCGATAAAATCAAGCGGAATTGAGTTTCCCAATTCCACAATTACCATAAATCTTGCTCCTGCCGACAGAATAAAGCAGGGCACGGCATTTGACCTTGCGATACTGCTGTCTCTTCTTAAGTGCAATGTTCTTGCAAGTGCCGACACAGACGGCAAGTGCTTTGTTGGCGAGGTTTCGCTGACAGGGGACCTGAGACCTGTAAACGGCGTGCTATCTATGGCGTTGTGTGCCAAGGAAAACGGCATAAAGGAGTTTTTCGTGCCGTATCACAACGCAGAGGAAGCGGCTGTGGTGGACGGAATAGACGTCTATCCCGTAAAGAACGTGGCACAGCTTGCGGAGCATCTTTGCGGCGGTGAGAGAATAGAAAAAATCACGGTTTGTGCCGAAAAGCTGTTTAACGAAAGTCTGAACCTTGTAAACGATATGAGCGAAGTAAAGGGGCAGGAAAACGCCAAGGCAGCTCTTGAGGTTGCGGCGGCAGGTATGCACAATGTTCTGCTTATCGGTCCTCCCGGCACAGGTAAAAGTATGCTTGCCAAGAGACTTCCGGGAATTCTTCCTCCCATGAGCTTTGAAGAAGCAATTGAGACAACGAGAATACATTCGGTTTCGGGACTGTTGCCCGAACACAAAAGCCTTGTTACGGTGCGTCCCTTCAGGTCGCCTCACCATACAATGTCGGCAATAAGCCTTGTTGGCGGCGGAAGAGTGCCTCAGCCGGGCGAAATGAGCCTTGCGCATAACGGCGTTCTTTTCCTTGATGAGCTTCCTGAATTCGGCAAGGATTCAACGGACGGTCTTCGCCAGCCTATCGAGGACGGAAAGGTTACCATCACAAGAGCAAGCGGAAGATATGATTTTCCCAGCAAGTTTATGCTCGTGTGTGCCATGAATCCCTGCAAGTGCGGATACTACGGTCATCCCACAAAGCAGTGCACCTGCTCTGCAATTATGAGGGAAAAGTACCTTTCAAAGGTATCAGGTCCCATGCTTGACAGAATGGACGTGCAGATTGAGGTGGGCTCGCTTACCTTCGGTCAGCTCAGCGACACAAGCAGGGGCGAGAGCAGCGAGGATATAAGACGCCGTGTTGTAAAGGCAAGAGAGCTTATGGTGAAGCGTTACTCGGGAACGGGCATTTTCGCAAATGCACACCTGACACCTGGTATGATAAGAGAATACTGCGTGCTTGATGACGATGCTTCCACCGTTATGAAAAGCGCATTTGAAAGACTTGGTCTTTCGGCAAGAGGCTATGACAGAATCCTTAAGCTGTCAAGAACAATTGCCGACCTTGAGGGCAGTGAAATTATAAGAAAAGAGCACGTTGCAAGAGCTGTTCAGCTTCGCAGTCTTGACAGAAAATACTGGCAGAATTGAAGTTGTAAACAAGAGGTAAATTAATTGGCTTCGGACGGTGAAAAAAGCACGTAAACAAGCGGTTTTTCCGAAAATGTATAAAATATAAAAATTAACATTTTAATTACAGTAAAACGGCTTGATTTTATAATTATTCGCCCGCCGTTTGAAAAAAACACTTTACATAATAATTGTGGAAAACTTGGAAATCGCATCCTTTCCATTGTGGAAAAGTCGGTGGATAATGTGCAAAACTTAAGGCAAAAACCTTGGTTTGGATTGATTTTGGGGAGTTTTCCACAGCTCAAAACCTTTTTCGACAAAAATCGCTTTTGGGTTGGAAATAAAATATTATGTAAATCAAATTATATCGGCACTGTCTGTATAAATATGCATATACAGTGAATAATATACAAAAATTAACATATAAGAAGGAGCGTATGAAAAAATGCTTACAGACGCACAAATTGCACAGAGCACTCCCATGGAACCCATAACAAAGGTGGCAGAATCTATTGGACTTGACAGCGAAAAGTTAGACCTTTACGGAAAGTACAAGGCAAAGCTTTCAGGCGAGCTTTTGGCTGAAATCGAAAAGAGCGAAAAGAAGGGTAAGCTTATCCTTGTTACCGCTATCAATCCTACTCCCGCAGGCGAAGGTAAGACAACAATGTCTATCGCCATCGGTCAGGCACTTGCCAAAATCGGCAAGAAGGGTATTCTTGCTCTTCGTGAGCCTTCCCTCGGTCCTGTATTCGGTATCAAGGGCGGCGCAGCAGGCGGCGGATATTCTCAGGTGCTTCCCATGGAAGATATCAACCTTCACTTTACAGGCGACTTCCATGCAATCACAACCTGTAACAATCTTCTTTCCGCTATGATTGACAACTCTCTCCAGCAGGGCAACCCTCTCGGACTTGATCCCAAGAGAATTTCCTTCAAGAGAGTTCTTGACATGAATGACAGAGCACTCAGAAAGGTAGTTATCGGCTGCGGAGCAAAGGCTGACGGCGTAATGCGTGAAGAAGGCTTCAATATTACAGCGGCCTCCGAAATCATGGCTGTTCTTTGTCTTGCTGAAAGCAACGAAAACTTAAAGGAAATGCTTGGTAATATCCTTGTAGGCTATACCTATGACGGAAGAGCGGTATTTGCAAGAGAGCTTGGTGCAGTAGGTGCTATGGCAACAGTTCTTAAGGACGCCATGAAGCCCAACCTTGTTCAGACAATCGAGCACACACCCTGTCTTGTACACGGCGGTCCTTTCGCAAACATTGCACACGGCTGTAACTCTGTAATTGCAACAAAGGCAGCTCTCGGCCTTGCTGATTACGTTGTAACTGAAGCAGGCTTCGGTGCAGACCTCGGTGCTGAAAAGTTCCTTGATATCAAGTGCCAGAAGGCAGGTCTTTCTCCTAACGCAATCGTTCTTGTAGCTACAGCAAGAGCACTTAAGTACAACGGCGGCGTTGCTAAGGACGACCTTAAGAATCCCAATGTTGAGGCTCTTAAGAAGGGTGCTTGCAACCTTGAAGCACACATTGACAACCTTAAAAAGTACAATGTACCTCTTGTAGTATGTATCAACCACTTCTACGCAGATACCGACGAGGAAGTTGCGGCAATCAAGGAAGTTGCCGAAAAGAAGGGCGTTAAGGCTATTGTATGTAAGGGCTTTGCAGAAGGCTCAAAGGGTGCAGTAGAGCTTGCGGAAGAAGTAGTTAAGCTTGCAGACAGCGGCAAGGCAAACTTCACACCTCTTTACAACTTTGATATGCCCATCAAGGAAAAGATGGAAAAGGTAGCTAAGGAAATCTACGGTGCAAAGGCTGTTAACTTTGACGCAGCGGCACTTAAGACCATCAAGGAAGCAGAAGAGCTCGGCTTTGGAAACTATCCTGTATGTATGGCAAAGACTCAGTACTCACTTTCCGATGATATGAAGGCACTTGGCAGACCTACCGATTTTACACTTAATGTAAGAGAAGTCAGAATCAGCTCAGGTGCAGGCTTCATAGTTGCTCTTACAGGTACAATTATGACAATGCCGGGTCTTCCTAAAAAGCCTGCGGCAGAGTCTATTGACATCGACAACGACGGTGTAATCACAGGCTTGTTCTAATAAGAAATTATGAGTGAGTTTTACAGGCAATACACCTCGGAATGTGAAGAGGACACCGAAAGAATAGGTGCGGAATTTGCAAAGCTTTTAAAGAAGGGCGACTTTGTCGCATTCTTCGGAAATCTTGGAAGCGGGAAAACGGCTTTTGTAAGAGGCGTGGCTTCGGTGCTTTGCAAGGGAGCGCACGTTTCAAGTCCTACCTATGCCATTGTCAATGAGTATCTCGGCGACATTGACGTGTTCCATTTCGATATGTACAGAATCACCGACGATGATTCGCTGTATTCGGTAGGCTTTTATGACTACTTTGACAGAGGTGGCGTAATTTTTACGGAGTGGAGCGAAAACATTGAATTTGCTCTGCCCGAGGAAAGATACAACGTAACCTTTGAAAAAACAGGCGATACGGGAAGAATTATCACGGTGGAAAAATTATAGCACAAAAAACCGCCCTTGAAGCGAAAAGCTTTGAGGGCGGAATTATATTTTTTGGAAAATATGTAAGGTGAAAATAAAAACGGAAACTCAGGAAAGGTTTGAAATGTTGGGAGGAAAATCGCTTTCTTGTGACGGTGCATGACCGAAAAAGCTTTTGTAGTCACGGAAGAAGGTGGAATAATCGGTAAAGCCGCAGTCTAAGTAAACGTCACCGGGATGGCGTCCCGAACGTATTGCCTGACGGGCAATATCCAGCTTTTTCATAAGAATATACTTCTTGGGCGTTGTCTGAAGATGCCTGATAAACAGGTGGTGCAGATGGCTCTTCGTAATGTAAAGAGAATCGCATATTTCGTCAAGTCCGTGTATTGTTTTCAGGTTGCTGTTAATGTAATTGATTGCCTTTGCTACCAGAGCGTTGGCGGAAGCACCTGTTATATGAGGAGGCATATCTTTTGCGTAAATTGCGGCGTTATAAAAAATTTCTTCTGCAATATTGCACAGAATATGTGAAAGCACCTCGCCTTCAAAGTGCTCGAAGTAATAGTCTGTTTTTTTGAAGAGCTCATTTACAATGGAGCTTGAGTCAAAGGTAATAACGTCAATGTCACGGGGAATGACGGTGTAAAAATCAAAGGGCAGCTTTTTCTCATCGTATATTATGTTGTATCTTTCATAAGGGCACGGCTCGTCGAAAAATATTCTGTGTCTGTCTCCGGGACGGGAAATTATCAGCGTGTTTTTTGAAAGCTTGTAGTCCTTGCCTTCAACAAAATACCGAGGTGTTCCTTTTTTCAGATACAACAGCTCGCACATATCATGGGTGTGAGGCTCGGCATTGAAATTTTCCGGCGAAACCAGCTCAAGTGATGTATGATCCACAATTATATTGCTGTCTTTGAATCTGTTTTCCATTTTTTCACTTCCTATGCGATAATACTACCACAAAATTACACATTTTGCAATATAAAAAGAAACTTTTTTCAATTTACATAGCAAAAATATTAAAGTATAATTGAATTGTAATAAATTCTCTGCTAAAATTTATTTGCCGAAAGGATTGATTGTTATGAAAAAAAGACTTAATGTTGCCATTATCGGACAGGGCAGAAGCGGAAGAAATATCCACGGTGCATATTTCAAGACTAATGCAAACGAGGAATATACCGTTGCGGCGGTTGTGGATATGGACCCCGAAAGAAGACAGAGAGCACTTGAAGAATACCCCGGTTGCGAGGTGTTTGAAAAGGTTGAAGATTTGTTCCCGTTAAAGGATAAGCTTGACCTTGTTGTAAACGCCACCTTCTCCGAGCTTCACTACAGCGTATCCAAAACACTCCTTGAGCACGGCTTTAACGTAGTTGTTGAAAAGCCTATGGCAAGAACATATTTTGAATGTTGCGATCTTATCAAGACAGCAAAGGACAACGGCGTAATTATTGCAGCCTTTCAGCAGACCTTCCTTGCACCCTTCCATATCGGTATCAAGGAACTTGTGGCATCGGGAAAAATCGGACGTCCCGTACAGGTTACCATCAAATACAACGGCTTCTCACGCCGCTGGGACTGGCAGACACTTCAGCACAAGATGGCAGGCGGACTTTACAACACAGGTCCTCACCCTGTAGGACTTGCACTTGACTGGCTTGACTTTTCGCCTGAAACTACGGTTGCCTTCTCAAAGCTTGACATTGCCATGACAAGCGGTGATGCCGATGACTATGCAAAGCTTATCCTCACCGCACCGGGAAAGCCTGTTGTTGACGTTGAGGTTTGCTCAAATGATGCATATCCCGACGGAAGCTTAGTTAAGATTATGGGTACAAGAGGCACAATTTTTGCAAACAGATATAACTATAAGATTAAGTATTTTATATCTGACGAAAACGAAGCAAGACCTGTTATCGAGACTCCTCTTAAGGACGAAAACGGTCTTCCCGTTTACTGCGGTGAAAATCTTGTTACTCACGAAGAAGAAGGAAAATTCGCCGTTGGTGCAGATACTACAAGCCATACCGCTCAGAGCACGCCCCTTGACAGCTACGATATTATGTCAAAGCGCTTCTATGACGGTCTTTACAAGACACTTACCGAAGGTGCACCTCTGCCCGTGCCTGTTGAATATGCCGCTCAGGTTATCAGCGTAATTGAAACAGCTCACGCTCAGAACAGAATGGAAGTTAAGTTTTAGGAGGAAAAACGATGTTTAAAATTGCAATTTTAGGCGTTGAAAACTCCCACGCAGATGCATTTCTCAAGCTTATCAAGGAAGAAAAGAAGTACAGTGACATATTTGTTGCGGGAATATACAGCAATGATCCCGAGGCATCAAAAAAGCTTCACGATGAGTTTGGCGTAGAAATTATGGAAAACTACGACAGTCTTTGCGGTCAGCTTGACGGACTTGTTGTTACTGCACGTCACGGCGGCAATCACTATAAGTACGCAAAGCCCTACATAAAGGATAAAATCCCCATGTTTATTGACAAGCCCATAACCGTTGACGAAGACGAGGCAGTAAAGTTTATGTGCGAGCTTCGTGACAACAGCATACCCGTATGCGGCGGAAGTGTGTGCGTATTTTACGATGCTGTTGTAAAAATGAAAAAGCTGGCAGACGACACTCCCAAGGAAGAAATTCTGGGCGGTGTTCTCAGAGCCCCTGTTGATATGGATAATCCCTACGGCGGCTTTTTCTTCTATTCACAGCACCTTGTTTCCATGATGACGGAAATTTTCGGCTACTATCCCGAAAGCGTATTTGCCAAGAAAAACGACAGATGCGTTGATATATTGGTAAACTACGGCGATTTTAACGTAACACTTAATTACGGCATTAAAAACTACAAATATTTTGTGGGACTTAGCACAAAGGACGACTTTGTAATTGAAAAAACAGCTCATGCCGTTGACAGCTTTGACCGGGAATTTGTGGAATTTGCAGACCTTCTTCACGGCAAAAAACAGCCGAGAAGCTACAACGATTTTATTGCTCCGGTGTTTATTCTCAATGCCATTAACCGTTCAATTATGTCAGGCAAGGAAGAAAAGGTAAACAGAGCACCTGAAATTTAATTATTGAGGATTGATAACGATGAAAAATTTAAAGGTAGACACACTTGATGTTAAAATTTTTGAAACAAGACAGGAAATGGGACAGGATGCGGCACGTGATATTCACGATAAAATTGTGGAGCTTCTGTCAAAGAAGGACGAAATCAATATGATTTTCGCCGCAGCTCCCAGCCAGAATGATGTTCTTTTGTCACTTACTCAGTGCGATGACATTGAATGGAACAGAATCAATGCCTATCATATGGACGAATATATCGGACTGTCAAAGGACGCACCTCAGGGCTTCGGAAATTTCCTTATGGAACACATTTTTTCGCTTGTGCCCTTCAAGAGCATAAATCTCATTGACTGCGAAGCGAAGAATCCCCAAGAAGAATGTGAGCGCTACGGCAAGCTTCTTTGTGACAATCCCACCGACATTGTTGTTATGGGTATCGGAGAAAACGGTCACATTGCTTTTAATGATCCGCCTGTTGCAGACTTTAACGATACAAAAATTGCAAAGCCCGTTGAGCTTGACGAGGTTTGCCGCAATCAGCAGGTAAATGACGGCTGTTTTGCAAGCATTGACCTTGTTCCCAAATACGCAATTACCCTTACCTGCCCAACTCTAATGAAGGCAACCTACGCTTTTTGTATTGTTCCTGCACCCACAAAGGCAAACGCCGTAAAATGGACACTTACCGAAGAAATAAGCGAAAAAGTGCCTGCAACAATACTGAGAAGGCATAAAAATGCCATTCTTTACCTTGATTCGGACAGCTCAAAGCTTCTGTAAGAGGTGACGGTATGACACGCATAAAAAGCGACAGAATAGTAACTCCCGAAGGGCTGTTTTCAGGATATGTTTACTTTGAAAAGGGCAAAATACGTGAGGTCTCCAAAGAGGAAAAAAATGCCGATGAATGTTTTGACTATACGGGAAAATATGTAAGTGCAGGCTTTATCGACATTCACACCCACGGTGCTCTGGGCTGTGAATTTGCAGGTACTGCCGAGGATGTAATCAAGGCGGCAAATTACCACTTTGAACACGGCACGACCACAATTTACCCCACATATTCCGCAGCACCCCTTGATACTGTAATGACGCCTGCCATAGAAAGCCTGAAAAAGGCGATGGTATCGCAAGAGCTGAAGCCCTGCATTTTCGGTGCTCACCTTGAAGGACCTTATCTTTCAACAAAGCAGGTGGGCGGACAGGCTGCCGATTTTATCACGCCGCCCAAGAAGGAAGACTATATGCCTTTTCTTGAAAAGTACGGCGATTTTGTTGCACGAATGAGCTATGCCGTTGAAAATGATGAGGCAAATGAGCTGTTGAAGGCACTTAAAAAGCATAATGTTGTGGCGGCGATTGGTCACTCAGATGCAATTTACGATGAAGTAAAGTCTGCTTTTGACGAGGGCTGCCGACTTGTTACCCATCTTTACTCCTGTACCTCAACCATTACAAGAGTGGGAGGCTTCCGACGTCTTGGCATAATTGAGGCGGCGTATCTGCTTGACGATATGTATGTTGAAATTATTGCCGACGGAAGACATCTGCCGCCTGACCTTATTAAGCTTATACTTAAAATCAAAGGCAGGGACAAAGTATGTCTTATCACCGACAGTCTGGTTGTTGCGGGACTTGATGTTAAAGAGGGCACAACTCTGGGCGGAGTTGAATATGTGATAGAAGACGACGTATGCAAGCTTCGTGACAGAAGTGCTTTTGCGGGAAGCATAGCAACGGCTGACAGGCTTATAAGAGTAATGACGGGCGAGGTCGGTGTAAGCGTTGCAGACGCCGTTTATATGATGACGGCAGTGCCTGCAAAAATCATGGGCATTGACTCCTTCAAAGGAAAGCTTGAAGAGGGGTATGATGCCGACATCGTTGTTTTTGACGACAACATAAACATAGAAAAAATCTTTTCGTGCAAGCAGTGAGACAGTAAAAAACGGGCGAATCAAAAGGATTTGAAACACCCGCTGAGGTATATAAAGCTTACAATTAATAGGAATGGGACGATACAAGGTTGTATCGTCCCGCAGTCTGTTGAAAAAGTATGTTTTTTTCAAGTTTAGGAAAACCCCCGGCGAGGGTTTTCCTCTTTTTCGTCCTTTTAGGACGAAAAATTCACCTTTCCTGCGCTTTATGAAGCATAAGGAATTTCGCCGTCTGCGGACGGCGACCAAGGCTCTGCCTTTGGAAACCGCAAGCCTTTGAAAAGGCTTGACCTAAACTTTCACAATGGTTTTGCGACAAGCTCCGGGACGATACAAGGCTGTATCGCCCCGTTTTTTGTTAAATTTGCAAGGTATCTACGGAAGGCTTTGTGCATAAATCAGAGAAATCTTATGCTGTCGTATTTCTCCTTCCAGTCCGAAGGCAGAATACCCAGCCTGTAAACTTCGGTTTTGCTGTGGCTTATAAG
>JAZQFS010000093.1:0-15910 GCA_045539625.1 Eubacteriales bacterium
AATGGCAAGCGCTATCGCTATCGGCTCTGTAATCTGTATCGTTGCCGCAATCGCAGGCGATACCTCACAGGACCTTAAAACAGGTTATATTCTTGGTTCAACTCCTAAGAAACAGCAGATTGGTGAAATTGTCGGTGTTGTAGCAGCAGCTCTTGCAATCGGCGGAACACTTTATCTTCTTGATTCTGCTTGGGGCTTTGGTTCTGAACAGCTTGCAGCTCCTCAGGCAACCCTTATGAAGCTTATTACCGAGGGTGTTATGGAAGGAAATCTTCCCTGGGCACTTGTATTTATCGGCGTATTTATTGCCATTGTTGTAGAAGTTGTGGGACTTCCCGTGCTTCCCGTTGCAATCGGTATTTACCTTCCCGTACAGCTCAATGCCTGCATAATGGTGGGCGGTCTTGTAAGACTTGCTATTGAAAAGCTTACAAAGAATGAGGAAAAGAAGAAGCAGTCGGTAACCGACGGTACACTTTACTGCTCAGGTATGATAGCAGGCGAAGGTCTTGTAGGTATACTCTTTGCGGTTCTTGCAATCATTCCCTTCGGCAAGGACGCAAGCGGAAATGCTATTTCGCTTCTTGATGCTATCGACATTTCAGGAAAGCTCGGTCTTTCTCCTGCAGTGGCGAATGTTCTCAGCATTGTTGTTCTCGGACTTATTGTTCTCAGCGTTCTTAAGTTCTCGGCATTCAGAAAGAGCAGAAAGCAGGATAATGAGTAATGGCTCACAAAAAACAAGAGAATTATCTTGACAAAATTCCCGTAAAAAACGAAAAAATAGGCTGGTCAAAAAACGAAGAAGGTCTTGTAAGCCTTGAAATCGAAAACAGGGGAGTCTTTAATAAAATAGCCCAGAAGCTTTTCAAAAAACCGAGAGTCAGCTATGTTCATCTTGACGATAACGGCTCATTTGTATGGGAGATTATCGACGGTAAAATGAGCGTATATGAAATCGGACAAAAGGTAGAAGAGCACTTCGGCGAAAAGGCACAGCCTCTTTACGAAAGGCTTGTCAAGTTTTTTTACATACTTCAGAGCAGCGGTTTTGTCAAGTGGTGTAATGAATAGCAAAAATTATGAGCTGTGTCGTGTGGCACAGCTCTGTTTTTGTTTGTAGTAGTGTTGAAAAGTCCAATAATTGTGTTGAAAAATATCTTGCGAATATTGCTTTGCGGTGATATCATTAATGTTAAAAGAAAATGTAATGCGGTAATGTGTAATTTAACTTGCTGCCTGCGGAGGCGTAGATGTATGACGGAGCTTGAAATAAGAGCAAAAGAAATGTCGGCAGAGTTTCTTGAAACGGAAAAAGAGTACAGATTGGGTTTTGTTGAGGCTGAAAAGTCCAATCCCAAGACGGCGGCTTTGGGCGAAACCTTTGTGAAAGATACATATGACGGCGTAAAAATGCTGTTAAGCGTTGATGAGGATTTGTGCGGACTTTTTGAAAAGACCTTGTACAGCAGAGAATTCGACCTGTTTGTGTCCGACGTGCTGGCGGCTTTAAAGAGCGGCGGAAGAATAATAATTTCGGGCTGCGGCTCAACGGGAAGACTTGCCATGAGAATTGAAGCTTCCTTCAGAATTGCAGTTAAAGAGGCGGCGAAAAAGAATAATTCCGCATTGAAATATCTTGACAGTGTTGTGGCTCTTATGACAGGCGGAGATTATGCCATAATAAGGGCGGTTGAATCCTTTGAGGATTATATCAGCCTTGGAAAAATGCAGGCACGTGAGCTTGATTTGTCGGAAAAGGATGTGCTTGTGGGCGTTACCGCAACAGGGGAGACAACGTCAATTCTTGGTACGGCAAGCGAGGCACTGGATAAGGGTGCCAGGGTGTGGATGGTGGTTTGCACAAAGCCTGAAAGCATCTTAGGTAAGCTTAAACGTGCAGACGACGTGTATACCCATAAAAATTGCAGCAGTATCTATATGAACTGCGGCGGTATGGCGGTTACAGGCTCAACAAGAATGCAGTCTTCAACAATTGAACAGGCGGTTATAAGCGGAGCACTTGAGCTGTCGCTGTCACAGCTCTTCGGCAATGAGCTTAATGTGGATAAGCAGTACCTTTCAGACGGCTTCAGACAGATGATAAGCCTGCTTTTGAGCGATGAGGCGGTAAAGCTTATTGCAGAGCAGACCGACAGAGAAAAAGAGCTTTATGAAAAGGGCGGCAAGGTTACATACTTTGCAAAGGAATACCTTCTTGATATTCTGGCAGATACAACGGAAAGAGGTCCTACCTTCAGCGTTCCTGCCTTCAGACCGCAAAGCAGAAAGGATTTGCCGCTGTCTCTTGCATTTGTTAAAAATCCCCTCACCGATACAAAATCGGCGTGGGAAAACTGCTTTGAGAGAACGCCAAGATGTATAGATAAGACACGTGAAGAATATGAGAAAATCGGCATAAAACAGGAGGATATCGAAAGAATCCCAAAGATTGACCTTAAGGCGCTGTACGAGTTTCAGATAGGTAATGAACAGGACAGCGAAAGAGAAGGTAAAAACAGCCTTGCGGCGTGGATAAGCTTTGATGAGGATACTCCTGCCGAATTTGATGAAGCCGCAAAAAGATATGAGAATAAGTGCATTTTCAAGGTCAATGAAATGGGATGTAAGCTTCCCGAAACGAGGATGAAAATGTTCCCGCACCTTTGCGTAAAGCTTGCCGTCAATGCCTTTTCCACGGGCACTATGGCAAAGATGGGCAGAATACGGGGAAATTATATGGTGTATATCAATATTACCAATAAAAAGCTTGTTGACAGAGCGTCAAGAATAGTGTCTGATTTGTGCTCTGTTTCATACGAGAGAGCAAATTATGAGCTGTTTTTGTCAAAGCTCATGCTTGAAGAAAAAAATATTGAAGGCAAAGCTGCAATAGAAACGATAGAAAGACTTAATGAAGGAAAGTAAAATGACAAACGAAAACATTTATTACTGCTCAAAGGAAGAACTGAAAGAAAAATCCAAAATACCTTTCCGTGTGCTTCCCACTCAGGACGATATTAACGAAGAAATTGCACAGATTATGGTTGATGTTATCACAAAGAATAACAGCATCGGTAAGCAGACCGTTATCATCTGCCCCGTAGGACCTATCTGGCACTATCCGATTTTTGCAAAAAAGGTCAATGAATTAAACCTCAGCCTCAAAAACTGCGTCTTTATCAATATGGACGAGTATCTTGACGATGAAGGCAATCTTATTGCTTATGAGAACACTCTGTCCTTTAAAAAGACAATGGATGAGATGCTGTATTCACAGATTAAAGAAGAGCTTTTAATGCCCGAAGAAAACAGAATATTCCCTGATCCTTCCTGCCCCGAAGAAATGGATAAGCTTATTGACAGCTTTGAGAAAATCGACTGCGTGCTTACAGGTGTGGGTATCAACGGACACATTGCCTTCAATGAGCCTCCCGAAAAGGACGAAAAGATAACAGACGAGGAGTTTGAAAACATCGGCACAAGATGCCTTGACATTTCAAGAGAAACAATTGTAAGAAACGGCTGCGGCAAGTACCACGGAGCACTTGATATTTTCCCGAAAAAGTGCGTAACTCTGGGTATGAAACAGCTTCTCAAGGCTGATATGTTCAAGGTATACCTTTACTGTGACTGGCAGTGGGGTATCATGAGAAAAGCGGCACTTGGGGAAGTAACAAGATTTGCTCCCGTAACATACCTGCAAAAGCATAAGAATGCAGAAATGATTGTAACAAACGAGCTTTACGAGATGAAAATATAAGTGAGGTTGTACTTGTGACACAGCTTTATAAAAACGCTTTGGTTGACGGAAAAATAACGGATATACTGTGCGTTGACGGCAAAATCGAGAAAATGGGAAAGATATGCGGTGACGGTATTGACCTTAAAGGAAATAAGGTTTACGCAGGTCTTGTGGATGTCCATACCCACGGCAATATGGGACACGATACCATGGACGGAAAATATCTTCCCGAAATTGCAGAGTATCTTGCACAGTGGGGGATAACCTCATTTCTTCCCACTACCATGACAATGGACTTTGAGCTTATAAAAAGTGTTGTCAATATAGATCTTCCCAAGACCGACGGAGCACAGATTCTCGGCTTTCATCTTGAAGGACCTTACATTGCAGAGTCTCGCCGCGGCGCTCAGAATATAAACTATATAAGAAAGCCCGATATCGGGGAGTTTGAAACCCTGCACAATATCAGAATGGTAACAATAGCTCCCGAAACAGAGGGCGCATTGGAGTTTATAGAAAAGTGCGGCACTGTCGTCTCTCTCGGTCATACCGATGCCGATTACGATACTTCAATATCGGCAATTGAAAAGGGAGCAAGCTGTCTTACCCATACCTTTAATGCCATGACTCCCATGCACCATGTAAATCCGGGTCCTGTGGGTGCGGCAATTGAAAAGAATATATATGTGCAGGTTATCTGCGACGGCGTGCATATACATAAAAGCGTTATTAATATGCTTTACCGTACCTTCGGCAAGGAAAGAATGGTGCTTATCAGCGACTCTATGAACGGAGCAGGACTTGATGAGGGCATTTATGAATTCGGCGGACAGAAGGTAAGAATCTGCGACGGCGTTGCAAGAACACTTGACGGCGTTGTGGCAGGAAGCACCTCAAATCTGTTTAAATGCGTGAAAAAGGCGGTGGAGTTCGGCATACCCGAAAAGGACGCATTTGAAATGGCATCGCTTACGCCTGCCTCTCTCATCGGAGAAAAAACAAAGGGTAAGCTTGAACAGGGGTATGACGCCGATTTTGTGGCAGTTGACGAAGACTTTAATCCTGTTATGACAGTGATAGGCGGAAAGCCTGTTGTATCAAAGCTGTAAAGAAAAGAAAAATGCTTGTAAGTAAGCTTGAAAATAAAAGCATAGACGTAAAAAAGCTTGAAAAATTCGGCTTTGAAAAAAAGGACGGCTCATACAGCTTGTGCAAAGCTCTTGCAGACGGACAAATGAAAGTGCTTGTCACAATACGGGACGGTAAAATGTACGCCGATGTGTATGACAGCGAAACAGACGAAAAGTATGTGCTGTTTTATGTTGAAGCGGCAGGCGGAGCGTTTGTGGGACAGGTGCGTGATGAGTACGAAAAGATAATTACACGTATTTTTAAAGAGTGCTTTGACAGTACCGTTTACAGAACAGGGCAGACAAATGCCGTGCTAAAGTACATAGAAGAAAAATACGGCATCGCTCCCGAATTTCCGTGGAATGATGAAAACGGCATTGTCCGACACAGCCATAATGATAAATGGTTTGCGGCATTTTTGAAGGTGTCGGCAAAAAAGCTGGGGCTTGACAGCAATGATGTGTTAGAGGTGGTAAACGTAAAAATGAAGCCGTGTGATGTTGAAAAGAATGTTGACGGCGAGCATATTTTTGCGGCATACCATATGAATAAAAAGCATTGGGTTACAATTCCCTTTGGTGACTATGTGGAAACGGAAAGAATTTGCAAAATTATTGATGACAGCTTTGAGCTGACAAAATAAAAAGAAGCCTTGTCAGCTTCTTTCAATGTATTTTCTGTATTTTGAAGGACTTATGTTGCGGTGCTTTTTGAAGAAATTACTGAAATAATACTCATTTTCAAAACCGCACAGTACCGATATTTCCTTGATTGGAAGATTTGTGTCTGCCAACAGAGTAAGTGCTCTGTTAAGCCGCAGACCTGTAAGATACTGAGATGGCGACACACCCGTATAAGCCTTGAACCGTCTGATAAAATGAACATATGACATACCTGCACGTTGTGAAAGCAAAGTTAAGTTTTCTGCAATGTGCAGGTTTTCTTTTAAATAGTTCATAGCATCTTCAACGGCGGTGTCCTTGGCGGAGCTGTTAAAAAAGCGGTTTTGATTTTCCATTTTGTATTGATTGACAATATCCAGAAAAAGATTGCTTTTAAAGGTGAAATCACTTTGAAGATTTGTGCTGTCCTTAAGACTGTTGAGCATGTTGAGGGTGGATTTAATTCTGGCGGTGTCACAAAATTTTACGTGATGGCTTGTGAAAACAGGCTCGTTGGAGGAAAATCTGAAAAAGTGCATACAAAAGGGGGTAAGTGCACTTCTTTTGAAGAATTTGCCTTTTTCAAAAAATATCCCCTCAAAGGGATTTACGGTTATGTCGCCTGTGCCGTCGTTAAAGGAAACCACACCGCTTTCGGGAATTGCAAGAATGTGATTTTCCATAGTCAGCTCCCGTATCACAAACTGATTGAGGGTACGTGTTGTGTGTATTAAAAGCTCTGCAGGCATACTGCGCCTCCGATGTTAAAATATTATATCTTTATATTAATATATTTTATTTACTTTGTCAAGATACGGTGTTAAAATAAGTAAAAAGATGTATTTTGTATTTTGAAAGGTGATAATATGAGCACAAAGGACGTACTTATAACAGGCGGAACCCGAAACACAGGCTTTGTAATAGCAAAGACCTTTGCAAAAGCGGGATACCGTGTGCACATAACAGGCAGAAAGCTCGGAGACGTAAAGACGGCGGCAGAAAGGATAAAGGCGGAATATCCCGAAACCGAGGTTTTTTCCTATAGCCTTGAAATGTCGGATGTTTCGGATATCAACCGAGTTTTTGGCGAAATCAAAGCAAATGCAGGAAAGCTGGACGTTTTCGTTGCAAATGCCGCAAATTTAGGTGTTGACCTTGACATTTATAATACTACGGAAGAGGACTTTGATGCGGTAATGAACGTCAATGTAAAGGGTAACTTCTTCTGCTGTCAGAATGCGGCAAAGCTTATGAAAGATAACGGCGGAAGAATTGTGTTTCTCAGCTCCGTTCAGAGTAAAGGTGCGGTAGAAGGCAGAACGGTGTATTCCGCCTCAAAGGCGGCACTTAATATGCTGGGTAAGACTCTTGCCTATGACCTTGCACCTTATAAAATACAGGTCAACACTCTTATTGTCGGAGCAATTCACAGCGACAGATGGGACGTACTTGACGAGGAAACAACGGCAAAACGCCGCAGTGCGTATCCTTCGGGACGAGAAAGCTCCCCCGAAGACGTGGCAAATGCTGTTATGTACTTTGCAAAGGACTGTCCCGATACCGTGACGGGAACGGAGCTTACAATTGATTCGGGACTTTTGCTTACCTTGCTTCCATACAGGGACAGAAAGCATTTTAAAAGGGAGGATTTTTAAATGAAAATTACCGACATCAAAACATTTATAATCGACGCATACAGAACAAACTGGACTTTTATTAAGGTTGAAACAGACGAAGGACTTTACGGCTACGGCGAGGCATCTCTCGGTACACAGGAAATGGCACTGAGCGGCTGTGTTAATGACCTGAAACGACTGATTGTGGGCAGAAATCCTCTTGAAATCGAGAAGATGAAGTTTGAGGTTTACCGTGATATTTACTGGAAAGGCGGACCCGTTCTCATGTCGGCTCTCAGCGGAGTTGAAATGGCAATGTGGGATATTATGGGTAAATACTACAATGCACCGGTATCTGCACTTCTCGGCGGTAAAATACGTGATAAAGTGAAGATGTACGCAAATGCGTGGTTTGTAGGAGCAAAAGAGCCTGAGGAATTTGCAAAGGCGGCAAAGAAAACAGTTGACCTTGGCGTAAAGGCACTTAAATGGGATCCCTTCGGAAGTGCACATATGACAATGGAAAACGAAGGCTTTTACAAGGCAATTGACATTGTTGCGGCAGTACGTGAGGCGGCAGGCAAAAACACCGACCTTCTTATCGAGTGTCACGGAAGATTCAATCCCTATACCGCTATAAAGATTTCAAAGGCACTTGAGCCTTACAACATTTTCCTTATGGAAGAGCCTTGTCCTCCCGATAACGCAGAATCTTTGGCACAGGTAAGAAGAAAGTCCAATATTCCTATTTCAGGCGGCGAGAGAGTTTACTCAATCTACGGTTTTCAAGACTACTTTGACAAGGGTGCAGTTGACATTGCACAGCCCGATATTTTCCACACAGGCGGTATCTACGAAAGCAAGAAGATTGCGGCAATGGCGGAAGCACGTCATATTCCCGTGTCCTTCCACAATCCTTCGGGACCTATATCCAATGCGGCAATACTTCAGCTTGCGTCCACCGTTCCCAATTTCCTTATTCACGAAATTATGCTTACAGACGGTGCTTTCCGTAAGAGAATTACAAATGAGCGTG
The DNA here is from genome assembly GCA_045539625.1 of Eubacteriales bacterium. GTDB lineage: Bacteria > Bacillota > Clostridia > Oscillospirales > CAG-382 > UMGS1387. The sequence goes on from JAZQFS010000093.1 coordinate 8,191, forward strand.
TAGTTTACGAAGACGGTTTTATTATGGTTCCCGATGCACCCGGTCTCGGTATTGAAGTAAATGAAGAAGTTCTCAGCGAATATCCTTATCAGCCCAGAAATTTAAGACATTATAACAATAATCTTACAAGCATACGTCCCAAGGGAGATGCAAAGTACTATTTCGTTGGCTTGGAGGATAAAAATGATTGACATTATAAGAAAAGAACGATTTATGGCAATTCTTCGCAATATGCCGATGGACAAGTTTGAGAAAACCGTTCAGGCTCTTTTTGAGGGCGGAATACGCATTTTTGAGGTTACGTACAATCCTTCAAAGAGCGATACGATTGAAACGGTTAATAAATCCTTTGAGATAATCAAGGCAAATTTCGGCTCGGCGGCACACCTTTGTGCAGGTACGGTTGTAAAGACCGAGTTTGTAAAGGCGGCACATAAGGCAGGAGCGAAATGTATCGTTTCACCCAACACCGACAAAAGAATCATAAAGCTTACCAAAAAGCTTGGTATGACCTCAATTCCCGGAGCATTTACGCCAACCGAAATTGTAAATGCATATGAGCTTGGTGCGGATTTGGTGAAAATTTTTCCCATACTTCCCGACAATATTGCTTACCTTAAAAACGTAATCTCACCACTGTCGCATATACCCTTTGTCACAACAGGAGGCGTAAGACTTGATAACGCCGCAGAATTTCTCAAAGTGGGTGCTGCTGCCGTTGCCGCAGGTGTTACACTTGTGCCTGCGGATATGTTAGATAATGATGATTATGCAGGTATTGCGGAAAATGCACGCAGATTTGTTGAGCTTGTGAAAAACGCATAATTTCTGCTGTATAAAAAATGAGCACCTCGGCTATAAACAGTCGGGGTGCATTTTGATGTATCGGGGGTTACATAAACAAATCTCTTAAAATTTCCTCAGCCGTGTTGATATCTACATTGCCGTAGCACTTCTTAAGATTTTTGTTGTCGGCAAATCTAGGTAAAAGCTCAGCAAGCTTTTCTTCCGTCAGCTTGATATCAAGCTTTGGCAGGTTTTTGTCTGTCATTTCCAATATGTCTTCGATTTCAACGCCCGAACAGGCAACAAACTGCTCAACCTTGTCGGGCTCTGCCTTCATGTTGTGCTCAAGGAAACGGCGAAGATATACAGCACACGCATTTCCGTGTGGCACGCCGTACTGCTCTGAAAGGAAATATCCCATACCGTGAGGAAAGCATGTGCCCGAAACGCTTATTGCAAGACCGCCGTAAAGGGAGGCACAGTAAAGCACTTCACGTACCTCATATGACAGCTCAGAGGCATCGCATTTTCCTGTTTCATAAAGAGTATCCATAAGTAACTGCACACCTCTTACCGCAAATAAACGGCAGATTTCGTTGGAGGTGCGGTTAAAGTATGCTTCAATACAGTGGCAAAGCGCATCAAGTGCCGTTGAACGGGTAAACTCCGTTGACAGGGACATGGTATAGCTTGGGTCTCCAAAACTGACAGAGGGATATGTGTCATCTGTACGGAAGCTCTTTTTTAAACCTTTTGAGTTTGTGATTACGGCAACAGGCGTTACTTCGCTGCCCGTACCCGCAGTTGTTCCTACTGTAATTATGGGAAGGGGCTTTGCGTCCCACTTCATCGAGTAAAGGGCTTCTTCCCTTGTGTCGTGGCAGGCTGCAAGCACCGCAACCGCCTTTGAAGCATCAAGGGGTGAGCCGCCGCCGATACCGACGATAAATTCAGCACCAAAGCTTTTAGCTTTTTCCGAGGCTTCAAGACAGCTTTCGTATGTGGGGTTTTGTCCGATTCCGTCGTATATTTCACAGGATACGTCTGCCGATGCAAGAGCGCTTGTAACATCGTCAAGAGCACCGCATTTTTTTGCACTTGTTTTTCCCGTTACGATAAGACATTTCTTGCCGTACTTTGAAAAAACAGCGGCGTTTTTTGCAATACAGTTCTTGCCCGTGATTATTTTTGTTGGCATAAAAAAGTTCATTTCCATAGTTGTTACTCCGATTTCTTAAAAAATATTTCGATAAATGCTTGAAAAAATCTCAAGACTATTATATACTGTTTTTAACAAAAAAACAATACCTATTTTAAATTTAAGGAGATTGAAAAAATGATTAAGAGAAGCAATGAATTTACACCCGAACTTCGTGAAAACATGAGAGGCGGCGACGGCACTGTTATTGTAACAGGCTTTGTCAGTCCCGAAGAGCTTAACAATAAGGGAAGACTCTTCGGCAAAATCACCTTAAAGCCCGGATGCGGTATCGGCTTCCACGTGCACGAAAAGGACAGCGAGCTGTTCTATATTGTAAAAGGAACTGCAGTTTATGACGATAACGGCACAAAGGTAACTGTAAATGCAGGCGATGTTACCGTAACTCCTGCAGGTACGGGACACGCCATAAAGAACGAAACCGACGGGGATGTTGAGCTTGTGGCACTTATTGTTTACGCAGAATAAATGGCAAATTGTACATAGCCGTACAGTGATGTATCGGAGCTTTGCACATATTGAAAAGGTCTGACACAAAAAAATTGTATAAATATTGTAAATAATAAAAAAAACTCGGCAAAACCTTGACAGAAACAAAAAAATGTTGTAAAATATCGTATATATTTTTATATATAAATTTTTTGGAGGTTTTTGACAATGAAATTTCTCAAACATTTAGCACTCGTTCTTGCAGTTGTTCTTTGCCTTGTTGCATGCGGCACTGCAGGTACTACAGGCGAAGCAGGTAACTATGCTTCTGAAAACACAGAATTCTTTATTGGCGGTACAGGTCCTCTTACAGGCGGTGCTTCCAGCTACGGTATTTCCGTTCAGCAGGGCGCAACACTCGCTGTTGAAGAAATCAACGCTAACGGCGGTCTTAACGGTGTTAACTTCAAGTTTGACATCAAAGACGACCAGGCTGCGGCAGATAAGGCTTCCACTGCTTATGACCAGCTTTTTGAAGCAGGTATGCAGGTTTCCTTCGGTTCAGTAACAAGCGGCTCTTGCGAAGCTTTCGCTGCTAAGGCTGCTGCTGATAACCTTTTCTTTATGACACCTTCTGCATCAGCTGATATCTGTATTGCAGAGCCCAACGCATTCCGTGTATGCTTCGGCGATCCCGACCAGGGTATCCTCGCAGCTAACGAGCTCGTTGCAAACTTTGAAAACATCGGTGCTATCTACGACAAGAGCGATACATACTCAACAGGTATCTACGAAGCTTTTGACGCAAGAATGGCAGAGCTTGGTGTTGAATTCAAGACTCAGACCTTTGATGCTGAAAACAAGGTAGACTTCTCTACACAGATTGAAGCACTTAAGGATTGCGACGTTATCTTCCTTCCTTTCTACTACACAGAAGCAGGTCTTGTTGCCAAGGCAGCAGTTGCAAAGGGCTGCGAAGCAGTTCTCTTCGGTTGCGACGGTCTTGACGGTGTAGCAGGTCAGGTTGACGAAACAGTAACAAACACAATTAAGTACATCACTCCCTTCGACGTTAACAGCGACGATGAAAAGGTTTCAGCATTTGTTGGTGCATATACAGAAAAGTACGGTGTAGCTCCCGACCAGTTTGCAGCAGACGGCTATGACGTTGTTATGGTTATCTACGAAGCAATGAAGAAGGCTGGCGTTGAGGACGTTACAATTTCTCCTGACGAGCTTTGCGAAATCCTCAAGGCTACAGTTACAGCCGAAGACTTCGTATATGAAGGCGTTACAGGTTCTATGACTTGGGATGTATCCGGTGCGGCTACAAAGGCTCCTATCATCATCGAGCTTGGCAAATAATAATCAATAGTTGTTTAACTTTTTGGTTGGACATGGACAACGTGTCCAACCAAAATTTGCGTTTTGACATCGGAGGACTGTCGTAGCTTTATTGGCAGTTTTGTCCGAGTTTTGTTTTTATCTATCCTATTATTTGAAAATAGAGTTAGGAGCAGTTATTTATGATCACGTTAATCGACGGACTCAGCCTTGGCAGTATATATGCCCTTATAGCGCTGGGATATACAATGGTTTACGGCATAGCAAAGATGTTGAACTTCGCCCACGGTGATGTAATAATGGTTGGAGCGTATGCCGTAATGGTAACATTGTCTTACTCGCTGTCGCCTGCGGTTGCAGTAGTTGCGGCTGTTGTTTTGTGTACGGTGCTGGGTATGGCAATTGAAAAAATCGCATATAAGCCGCTGAGAGGAGCGTCACCCCTTGCCGTACTTATTACAGCAATCGGTGTGAGCTATTTTCTTCAGGGTGCAGCACAGCTCATTTTCGGCTCACAGCCAAAGCCTGTGGGTGCTGCTTGGAAGCTGCCAGATGTTCCGTTTATTAATAATCTCGGCATTACAACAGCAGCGGCGGTTACGCTTATCTGCGGTATTGTCATTATGGTAATTCTCACACTCTTCATCAAATGCACAAAAACAGGTAACGCAATGCGTGCGGTTTCTGAAGACAGAGGTGCGGCAACACTTATGGGTGTTAACGTAAACGGTATTATCACCGTAACCTTTGCCATAGGCTCAGCACTTGCGGCATTTGCGGGTATGTTCTATCTTTTACAGATACCCAACACCCAGCCTACACTTGGTGCAATGCCGGGTATCACTGCATTTACTGCGGCGGTTATTGGCGGTATCGGCTCAATTCCCGGTGCTATGGTAGGCGGAATACTTCTCGGCGTTGTTGAAAAGCTTTGCCTTGCTTCGCCTCTTTCACCCTATACGGTAGCAATCAAATTCAGCTTGCTTATCATTATACTCCTTGTTAAGCCTACGGGGCTTCTTGGAAAGGTATCCAGAGAGAAGGTGTAACCGTGAAAGATAAGAAAAGAACCTTTAATTTCAAAATCAAGGGGATAGTGAACTACGCTCTTGTTCTTGTGCTTATGATTTACGGTATCGTGCTCTTTATGGGCGGCGGACTTCGCCCCTCAACGGCACAGCTCTTTGCACAGATGGGTTATAGCATCATACTCGCAGTATCTCTTAACCTTGTAGTAGGCTTTCTCGGTGAGCTCAGCCTCGGTCATGCTGGCTTTATGTGCGTCGGTGCATATGTGGGCGGTCTTTGCGCTGTTTATCTTAAGCAGGCAATGCCCGATATGAAGCTTGCTGTACTTATCATTTCTATGATTATCGGCGGTGCGGTTGCGGCAGTATTCGGTTTTATAATCGGTCTTCCGTCCCTCAGACTTAAGGGCGACTACCTTGCAATCGTAACACTGGCTTTTGGTGAAATCGTTAGAAACGTGTTTATGAATCAGGAGCTTTTCGGCGGTGCAAGAGGTCTTACAACAGGTGCTCTTAAGTACGATACAAGACAGGCTCCCACATTGTTTATAGTTGTTTTTGCGGTGGCTCTCATTATGCTTGCACTTATTCAGAACCTTGTAAAGAGTAAGCACGGCAGAGCAATCACTGCTATTCGTGATAATGAAATTGCGGCTAAGGCTATGGGTATAAACGTAACCTTCTATAAGCTGTTCGTTTTCATTGTTGCGGCATTCTTTGCGGGCTGTGCAGGCGTTATTTACGCACATACCACAACTCCCGTTCTTTATACCTTCTTCTCATATAACAAATCAATCGAAATTCTTGTAATGGTAGTACTCGGCGGTATGGGAAGCATCTCAGGCTCAATTGTTGCAGCAGTGTTTATCACCTACGTAAACTTTATGCTTCAGAGCCAGCTTTCGGGCGACCTTGCTTCTCTGAGAAACCTTGTATATGCAATTATTCTCATAGTTGTAGTAATCTTCGGTAATGCTCCTGCTCTTAAAAACATCAGAGAACGCTACAGCCTCAGCGCACTGTTCTCACGTTTCGGCTCAAAGGACGCTTCCAAGCGCCGTGATGACGAAGCTAAGTGGGCAAGAGTTCCTACCAAAATCAAGATGGATGCTCTTCTTTCAACAGATGTGAATCCCACGTCAAACAAGAGTATTCACGGCGACCTTGGCTCTTATGACGGCAAAGGAGGAAATGAGTAATGAGTGAAATAATGCTTAAAACTGAAAACCTCGGCATCTCCTTCGGCGGTCTTAAGGCGGCTCAGGACGTTAATATTACCATCGAAAAGAAACAGCTTTACGGTCTTATCGGTCCCAACGGTGCAGGTAAAACCACAATCTTCAACCTTCTTACAGGTGTGTATCAGCCTACAACAGGTAAATTTTACCTTGACGGTGAGGACCTGACAGGTAAGAAGCAGGAGACCATCAACAGAAAGGGTATAGCACGTACCTTCCAGAATATCCGTCTTTTCAATAATATGACGGTTATCAGTAATGTAATGGTTGGTCTTCATAATAATCCTAAGTATAAGAGCACTCCTCTTGCAAGTATGCTCAGACTTCCTTCACACTTCGCTGCTGAAAAGAAGATGAGAGAAAGAGCAAAGGAGCTGCTGAGAATCTTCGGACTTGAAGAAGAAAGAAATAACCTTGCCTGCAATCTGCCTTACGGTAAGCAGAGAAAGCTTGAAATTGCAAGAGCCCTTGCAACCGATCCCAAGCTTTTGCTTCTTGACGAGCCTGCGGCAGGTATGAATCCTCATGAAACCGAGGACCTTGAAAAGACCATACGCTTTATAAGAGATAACTTCGATATGACAATTCTGCTTATCGAGCATGATATGAAGTTTGTTGCAAGTCTTTGCGATAAAATAACGGTACTTAATTTCGGAACGGTGCTTGTTGAAGGCGACACCAAGACGGCTCTCCGTGATCCTGAGGTTATCCGTGCGTATATCGGAGGTTAATTATGGCTTTACTTGAAGTTAGAAATTTAGAAGTATACTACGGTGTAATCAATGCACTTAAAGGCATCAGCTTTGATGTTAACGAAGGCGAAATCGTTACCCTTATCGGTGCAAACGGTGCAGGAAAATCCACAACAATGCAGAGCGTTGTGGGACTTATTCCCAAGAGAAGCGGTACTGTGACACTTGACGGCAAGGATATTTCACACACTCCCAGCCATAAGATAGTGCATCTCGGTATGACTCAGGTTCCCGAAGGAAGAAGAATTTTCCAGGAGCTTACCGTTTACGAAAACCTGAAAATGGGCGCATTTATTATGAAGGATAAGTCGGGCTTTAAGAACGATATTGAATCGGTTTATACAAGATTCCCAAGACTTGCCGAGCGTAGAAATCAGATAGCAGGAACTCTTTCAGGCGGTGAACAGCAGATGCTTGCCATGGGACGAGCTCTTATGAGCCACCCCAGACTTCTTATGCTGGACGAGCCTTCAATGGGACTTTCGCCTCTGCTTGTTGATCAGGTTTTTGAAATCATCAAGGATATCAATAAGGACGGCACAACAATACTGCTTGTTGAGCAGAACGCAGGTAAGTCACTTGCAATAAGTGACCATGCCTATGTTCTTGAAAACGGCAGAATCGTTCTCAGCGGAACGGGTTCAGAGCTTATTTCCAGCGATATGGTTAAGGAAGCTTACCTCGGAGGCTGATAAATCAATAAAAATTGCGGTTGCATTGTTGCAGCCGCTTTTTTGTTGGTGTCTTTAGACGTGGAAATAAACCCCCGGTTCTACCGGGGGTAAAAACGAGCGGAGCTACAATAAAACGGGCGAGCTTTAAGCAAGCCCATATAATGATACAAAACGTCAATAGGAGCAGAAAGAACAAATATTATATTGTGACCCGTTGACGGGTTGCAGTGCGTGTGATGCGATGATATTT
>JAZQFS010000094.1:0-5054 GCA_045539625.1 Eubacteriales bacterium
TGCCTCCGAAGTAAAGTCAGCATACGAGCTTGGCTTTATGAACGGTCAGAGTGACACACTTTTCGCACCTAATGGTAATGTTACCGTAGCAGAAGGTATCACAATGGCAAGCCGTGTACACGCAATTTACAACGGCAAGACAATTGCCGAGGTAAAGGGTGCAAAGTGGTACGATATGTATATCGCTTATGCCAAGGAAAACGGTCTTATTGAAGAGGAACAGTTCACAAATTTCGACCGCAATATCATGCGTTACGAAATGGCTGTAATGTTCGCAAAGGCAATGCCAAAAGATTACTTTGCGGCTAAAAACGAAATTAAGGATATTCCCGACGTTGCGGACACAGAAGATTACTACGATGACCTTATGATGCTTTATAAGGCAGGTGTTGTTCTGGGTTCAGACGATTACGGTAACTTCTATGCAACAAACCCAATAAAGAGAAGTGAAACTGCGGCAATCATAAACCGTGTGGCTCTTCCCGAAAACCGCAAGGAAGGCAAGCTCCTTGAGTACGGCGACAGAAATCTTGCCGTTTACCTTATTGAATCGGAGGGAATGTCAAGAACTGTACGCGGCAGAACCTTTATTCAGTCGGGTTGGACATATGAAAACCTTTCCGACACTCTGCGCAAAACCGATGACTACAGCTCAGGTACTCTTACCGACTCCAGTAAAGAGCACAGCTCCTACATGCGTAAGGATTTGGTTACCGTTGACACAGGTAAGGTAACACTTGAAACCACCCTTTCAATTTCCGCTTCAGGCGCTCATCTTGTATTTGAAGACATAAACGGAAACGTACTGTTTGAAATCTATAATGACAGCAATAAGTTCTATGCTGCAGGCGATGAAAAGCAGGCTGTTTCTCCCGTTACTTTTATGAGCAGCACATACAGATTTGTTGTAACTCTCGATATGGATAAGAGAGAAGCAAACATCGTTATCAACAGCACCGATTGCGGTACATATAAGATGTCAACCAAGGCGAGCGATCTTTCACGCTTTGTGTTTGCAACAGGCAAGGAGGAAGAGCTGTTCATTACTCCTACCGAAGTAATTATGTACTGGAATTACAACATCAACGATTCCTTCCGTTCTCAAGCGGACGGCGAAGAGCTTTACAGCTGGACAACCGAGGGCGATGTTAAAATTAGTAGAATCGCCAATGACTCGGATAAGCTTACTCCCGTAATGAACGGCAACGCTGTTGCAAAGAGAAGCTTTGATGCTCTTGACGGCACATTTGTATATGAAACATTCATCTGCGTTCCCAAGGGACAGAAGGCGGTGCTTACTCTCAAAAACGGCAATGATGCTGTTATGAAATTTGACGTTACAGGCGGTCAGATTATGGCTGACGGAGCTTTTGCAAGAAAGTACACCGATGGCATCTGGCAGCAGATCAGAGTTGAAGCAGACACAGAAAAGAACACGGCAGTTATCAAGATTAACGGCAAAAAGTGTCTTGATTCAGCATTTAACGCTGATAAGCTTGACGGCGTTGAAATAGCATCTGCGGGCAGCGGACTTGTTATGTTTGATGACGTTGTTGGCTACAGTACATACGAATATCCTGACTACTGTCCCGTACCTGTTGCGGTAAATGACGATGAATGGTACAGCGGTATGAGCATCTGCTCACTGTGGCGTGACGGCTCACACTACGGTTGGGACGCTGTTTCTCCCTACAGTGAGCTTGAGCCTGTAATCGGTTACTACGATGAAGGTATTCCCGAAGCTATGGACTGGGAAATTAAGTTTATGGTTGAACACGGCTACGATTATCAGAGACTTTGCTGGTATCTCGGTGACCATCAGCAGAACCTCAAGAAGCCCAGACTTTGCGACGATGCTCTTCATGACGGTTACTTCAACGCAAAGTATTCGGATATGCTTGATTTCTCAATTGTTTGGGAAAACGGCTCAAAGGGTACAAAGGAAATATTCTATAACGAAATTTGGCCCTACTGGGTAGACTGGTATCTCACGGACGAAAGATATTTCTGTATAGACAACAAGCCTGTTATCACAATTTACAGCTATCACGGCTTCAAGGATATTATGGGAAGCGAAGCAGGTGTTAAGGAAGCTGTTGACTTTATGCAGGCTGAGTGTAAAAAGCTTGGATACGACGGTGCAATACTCATGGTATCGGATTCGGGTGCATCGGCCGCCTTCAACGAAGAGCTTGTGCGTACAGGCTTTGTTTCAAAGACTGCTTACCACTTCGGCGACGGCGCTTATGACATCGATTTCCAGAAGGATAAGATGAATGCTGAATTCAAAGCTGATCACGTATTCTTTACACCCAGTGCAGGTATCGGTTTTAACGATATTGGCTGGACAGAAACAAGAACTCCTCTTGCTTCAGCAGAAGATTTCAAGAAGCTTCTTGAATGGATTCGTGATGATTATCTTCCCATGTATAAGGATAAAGATTTTATCCAGCCTTGGATGCTCAAGAGTGTATTTACAAACACATGGAACGAATACGGCGAAGGTCACTATGTATTCCCCACAGTAGGTCATAATCAGTTTGGCTATCTTGATGCTCACAGAAATGTGTTCTCATCTGTTGCGGGCAAGGACGATAAGGGGCATTTTGACGTTGTTCCCACAGATAATCAGAAGGCAAGACTTGGTTATCTCTATCCTGCACGTACAATTCCCATGAGAAGACTTTATTCCGATCTTTCTCACGGAATTGACTACGATTCGCTCAAAAAAGTTATCAGCTGGGATTTTGAAAAGCCCGAAGACTGTGTAAAATGGACAGCACTTGCAAAGTGTACAAACCCCGTATATGACGAAAATGAAAAGGCACTTGTTGCTGAAACTACAGCATTTGACGGTCACATCAAGATGCTTGGTATTGAAGAAAACTTCTTCAGTGCTGATGACAGTAAGTATCTGCACATTCAGATGAAGTTTGACGAAGGTGTAGGAGATACATGTGATTTATTCTTTGTTGAAGAAGTAAGCAACAACTTCACAGGTGCAAAAGGCTTCTCATTCACACCTCGTGCCGACGGTGAATATCATGACTATTATGTAGAGCTTCAGAGCAACACATATTGGTCAGGTACAATAAAGAGCATCAGATTTGACCCGATTCAGATGATAGGTAAATTCTATATCAAGAAGATTGAATTCCTGTCTGATACTTCTGAAACCGCAACTGTATTCAAAATTGACGGTATAGATGTTCCCTTCGATGATAAAACACTTGTACTTGAAAATGATGAAATCTATGCTGCAGCAAATCCCTCCGACGGCTTCTACAGCCTTAACCGTATGTACTATGAGTATAACAGATGGAACGGCACTCTTATGATCAAGGCTCAGGACGGTACGGTGTTTGACTTTACTGTCGGCAGCGACAAGGTGCTGGTTAACGGCAAGGAAGAAAAGCTTAAGAAGGCGGTTGAGCTTTATGACGGACTTGTGGTAATTCCCGTTAAGTTTATATACGACAAGGCAGGCTACAACTACAAGGTTGAAGAAGGCAAGGTAATTGCCGAAGTAAGAGGCGAGGGCATAACCGAATCAATTAACAACAGAGTTGAAAATGAGTTTGAATTCAATGTTCCCGGTGACCAGGAAGGTTGGGTATTCGGTGCGGCACTTGGCGGAGTTGCTGATGGATGTGCTTTCTTCGATTCAGTTCATAACGGTACTCGCTTTGACCCGCAGATTTACACCAATAAGATTAAGCTTGATACGGAAATTTACGATACCGTTGAATTGAGAATCAAGCCTGAATATGCAGAAGGTCAGACAGATAAGACTCTTACTATGTACTTCGTTACGACAACAGCGGGTACTATGTCTGAAAAGCAGACTGTGAGAGTTGACCTTTCAAAGCTCACTCCCGATGAGGAAGGCTTCCTTAATGTTGTAATGAAGCCCGCTGAGCACGAGGATTGGAAGGGTATTGCCACAACAATAAGACTTGACCCGGGTAACAGTGCAGGTCACTTCGAGGTTGACTATATCCGCTTTAAGAAGAATAATAAGCTTATTGAAGAACAGTCTGAAAAACTCCAGCAGGCTGAAATTGAAAGACTTGTTTATGCCAAGGCTGATGAAGGAGCACCTTTCTATATCAAGAACCACGATGCAGAGCAGTCAGACGATGCTACGGAATTTGCAAAAGGCGTAAACAAGATTTATGTTGTTGAAGACGAGCTTCGTCCCGGAAATAAGGTTCTTAAGGTTACAACCGACGAAAAGTCAAAGAAGATATGGGCGTATATTAATATTCCAACACGCTTTAAGCCCGGTGTAACATACAAAGTTGACTTTGAATACAGAATTGTTGGCGACAACCTTGGAAATGAGGCGGTTGATGTTCCGTTCTCGGTTAACTTCAGGTATGCCGATTGCAAACCCGACGGTGCTTTTGTTGAAATGATGGATCATGCAGTTGTTCCGAAGACAAGCATTGGCTCAAACAGAGCCTCCACAAGCGACGGTTGGATTCAGTGCAGCGTTACTCATACAATCAGTGAAAAGTCTGTTACAAGAACCAATGATTTCTTCTGTCTTTTCACAGACCCCATTGAAAAGGACGGCGTAATTCATAATTACACATATTTGATGGATAATATTGTAGTAACAGTTGTTGAATAATCCCGTAGCGGACTGCTTTTGCAGTCCGCTTTGCGTTTGTTGGTTATAGACAAATTTACATGATATTTTTGGCGAAATACTGTCTTGAAAATATAATTTTATTGTGCTATAATAAATTGTCTTACTATAAAAGTAAAAATTTCAGAAAAGGAGAAGACACATGAAGAACAAAATGTTTTTGAAGCTCTGTGCATCAGCTCTTGCTGTACTTTCTTTGACGGCTGCTGTAAGTGCAAAAGGCTTTACCAAAACAAATGAGTACACCGAAGGCAAGTTCACGGACGTGCCTGCCAATCAGTGGTATGCCTCCGAAGTAAAGTCAGCATACGAGCTTGGCTTTATGAACGGTCAGAGTGACACACTTTTCGCACCTAATGGTAATGTTACCGTAGCAGAAGGTATCACAATGGCAAGCCGT
>JAZQFS010000095.1:0-10201 GCA_045539625.1 Eubacteriales bacterium
CGCAAAGGCAATGCCTGACGAATATTTTGCCGCTAAGAATGACATCAAGGATATTCCCGACGTTGCGGAAACAGAAGAATACTACGATGACCTTATGATGCTTTATAAGGCAGGTGTTGTTCTCGGCTCTGACGATTACGGCAACTTCTACGCTACAAACCCCATCAAGAGAAGTGAAACCGCTGCTATTATCAATAGAGTAGCTCTTCCCGAAAACCGCAAAGAGGGAAAACTCCTCGAGTACGGCGACAGAAATCCTGCCGTTTACCTTATACGTGACGACAGAATGACAAGAGGCGTAAGAGAACTTACTTATATTGCTTCGGGTTGGACATATTATGATCCTGCAATTTCACAAAAGCATACATTTGATTACAGCTTCAACAAGCTTGTTGATGTAAGCGATAAGACATATGCCTGCATCAGTAAAGAGGTTGAAACGGTAAATACAGGCAAGCTTACCTTTGAAGGCCTTTTCAACGCATCAGCAAACGGTGCAAGAATTATATTCGAAAGCCTTGACGGAAACGTCCTTCTTGAAGTGAAGAATGACGGCGGAAAGCTTGTTGTTGTGGGTGCAAAGGAAAATGTGACGGACGTAGCCTTCACTATTGGTGCGTTTGCTGTTTACGTTAACTTTGATATGGACAGCAACAAGGCTGAGGTTATGTTAGGTGACAAGTATGCAGGCGTATTTGATATGTCAGATGCAGGTGACCTCTCAAGAGTTCGTATTGCTACAGGCGTCAAGGAAACTCTTAACCTTACAACAAATAACGTATATCTTTATTGGAATTTTGATGTCAATGATACTTTCCGCTTTGCTTCAAAAGGCTCAAAGCCTTACGGCTGGACCGTTTCCGAAAACGTGGTAATTGATGAAATGACAAGCGACGTTGACACAATGAGTGTTAAGGTAAGCGGTGAAGGTACTGCATCAAAGAAATTTGATAAGGTTTCGGATAAGTTCGTATTTGAAACTTACCTGCTTGTTCCGCAAGGTCAGGACGTTTCGGTTCTTATGAAGAACGGCGATAAGACCGCTTTGTCTGTTGACGCAAGAGGCGGCGAATTTACTTGGGTAAGAACTGAAGCGGCTCTTTCAACAAGTGCTGACAAGCTTCTCAGAAAATATACTCCCGGAGTATGGCAGCTTTTAAGAGTTGAGGTTGATACAGCTTCAAAAACAGCACTTATTAAAATCAACGGTAAAGAAACACAGACTCGTCCGTATAACGAAGACGGTTTTGACGGCATTGAAATTGTTGCACGAGGAAGCGGCGACTTCTGGTTTGACGATATTGCCGTTTATAATACCTATGATTATGCTGACTATTGTCCTGAGCCTGTACCTGTCAATGATGATGAGTGGTATGCAGGCATGAGCATCTGCTCGCTGTGGCAGGAAGGCTCTCATGCAGGCTGGGATCATATTTCTCCTTATGAAGAAATTACACCTGTACTCGGTTACTACGACGAAGGTATTGCTGAGGTTGCCGACTGGGAAATTAAATTCATGGTTGAACACGGCTACGATTATCAGAGATTTTGCTGGTATCACGGCGGAAGATACGGTGCAATGAAGCGTCCCAGACTTGTGGACAATGCCCTTCATGACGGATTTTTCAATGCAAAGTATTCCCATATGATGGACTTTGAAATTATGTGGGAAAACTCCACCTCCGAGGTTACCAAGGAACAGTTTATAAATGAAGTATGGCCTTATTGGGTTGACTGGTACTTGACAGATGACAGATATTTCTGCATCGACAACAAGCCTGTTATCACAATCTTCTATTATGACACCTTCAAAAGCAAAATGGGCGGTAAGGACGGAGTCAAGGAAGTTATTGACTTTATGGTCGCAGAATGTAAGAAGCTTGGCTATGACGGTGCTATAATCTATGTAAGCAATTCGGCTGCAGATGCTGCACTTAATGAGGAATTTGCATATGTTGGTATTCAGGCAAAGGCGGCATACCATTTTGAAGAGCCTTCCTATGATATTGAATATCAGAAGATAAGAATGGATGCCGAGCTTGAAGCAGGCTCAGTTACCTTTATTCCTTCCTGCGGCATCGGCTTCAATGACATCGGCTGGACAGAAACAAGAACACCTCTTGCATCTGCCGAGGACTTTGAAATGATTCTCCGCTGGTCAAGAGATGAATACCTTCCCAATTTTGCAAAGTACGGTGAAAATGACTGGCACACAAAGAGCGTTCTTACCACAACCTGGAATGAATTTGGCGAGGGACATTATGTGTTCCCGTCAGGACTTAACAAGTTCGGCTATATGGACGCACACAGACACGTGTTCTCATCAGTTGCAGACACAGCCGACACAAAGCACTTTGATGTAGAGCCTACCGACAATCAGAAGTCAAGACTGGGCTATCTCTATCAGGCTCGCAGAATACCCATGCGTACTCTTCTTTTGGAAGAAGCGGCTCAGACAGATTATGAGTTTGTTCACGGCTGGGATTTTGAAAAGCCTGAGGATTGTGCAAAGTGGGGACCTCTTGCAAAGACAACAGCTCCCGTATTCGATCCTGCTGAAAAAGCACTTGTAGGTACTATGACAGCTCCCGACGGTCACATCAAGATGCTCTCCTTTGACGAAAACTTCTTCAACGCCGACGGCATTACAGTTCTTCACATTAATATGAAGATTGAAAAGAGCGGTGCTTCAACGGGTAACTTCTATTTCAACAGTGAAAAGAAGGATAACTACGTAGCTTCCAAGGGTGCAAACTTTAACGTAATTGCTGACGGCGAATATCACGATTATTATATCGACTTAACCAAAATCGGTTCATGGACCGGTGAAATCAAGGCTCTTAGATTTGACCCCATTGATACAGCGAATACGTACTATATTAAAAAGTTTGAATTTCTTAAGAAGAACGACAGCAAAAACCTTAATTTCTCAATAGATACTGCCGCTTACAAGGCGGTAGAGAAGACATTTGAGCTTGACGGAAATGATATTTATCTTGCTGCTAATCCTTCCAAGGGCTTCTATGCAATGAATCAGTTCTACTATGAGTGGAACAGATGGGACGGAACTCTTCTTATCAAGACAGGTAACGGTCACGAATTTAACTTTACTGTTGGCAGCGACAAGGCAATTGTTGACGGAAAAGAGCAGACACTTAAGAGAAAAGTTGAGCTTTATGACGGTCTTGTAGTTCTTCCTCTTACATACATTTATGATGTTGCCGATTACGATTATAAGATTGACGGTAATAAGGTTAAGGTTGAAATAAGACTTAAGGGATATGAAGAAGCACTTGCAAAGAGAGTGCTCAATGAATTTGAATTCAACCTTGACGGTGACACCGAAAACTGGTCGATATCGGGCGGTTCAGGTGTTGTTGAAAACGGCTGTATCAAGATTCAGGCTATTCACAACGGAACTCGCTTTGACCCTCAGATGCAGAACAACAAATTTAATGCCGACACGCTGATGTATGACAAGATTGAGGTAAGAGTCAGACCCACATTTAACGAATCCGAGTCAGCAGGCAGAGATATGACAATATATTTCTCGACGGATATAAACACAAAGCTTCGTGAGGCTCAGACGGTCAGCAGAAGCTATAAGGACTACACTCCCGATGCCGAAGGCTTCTATACAGTTACCTTTGATATGAAGGAAAATGAATTTTGGGTTGGAAATGCAAAGACAATACGTTTTGACCCTGCAAATTGTGACGGTTACTTTGAAATAGACTATTTAAAGCTTATTGCAAACCCCGATTCGCTTGCAAAGCTTGAGCAGGCTCAGAAGGATGCTGAGGAGTATGAAAAGAATCTGAGAAAAGCCGATGACGGAGAACCTTTCTATATCAGAAATGCCGATGCTGAAGGTGCGTACGGACCTGAGTATTCTTCAGGTGCGACTTTGGTTTCAATTGTAGATGATGACCTTCGTCCCGGTAATAAGGCGTTTCTTGTAACTACTACTGCAAAGGGTAAGTCGTGGTGCTACTTTATAGTTCCTACACGCTTCAAGCCCGGCACAACCTACAAGGTTGACTTTGAGTACAGACTTCTTGGCGATGTGGATGGCACAGAAGCCAACAACATTCCTTTCTCGGTAAACTTCAGATACGCCGACTTCAATGCTGACGGAAGCATAGTTGACAGAAAGGATCACGCAAAAGGTCCTTCTCCACAGTCCAAGGCTTCCACAAAGGACGGTTGGATACAGTGCTCCATAACACACACTGTTTCAGAAAATTCACCTTCTCGTTCAAATGACTACTTCTGTATTTTTACGGATCCCGTAGAAAGAGACGGCAAGATTTACAACCATAAGTATATGCTTGACAATTTTGTTGTAACGGTAGTGGAAAACTGAATAACTGAACAACTTACCGAGTCAACGGCATTACGGCTGTTGGCTCGGTTTTTTTGCACCGTTCTTGTATTCTGAACGGCTTAATCCGAAAATTATGACGATTTGCAAACGAATTAACGGAGAACTTAAGATATAATTATTCTATGCTGTTGTTGAAATTAGACAAAAGAGATGAGCATTTTTGTAAATATCGGTGTATTGAAAATTAATGGTGTATATGGTAAAATAAAGAGAATATACTTTGCTGAATATTTGCTCAATTACAGGAGTAATTTTCAGTATCAAATCTATTATTTTTTGATAATAAGGCAGTTTTTGCCAAAATGTTGCGGTAATTACGCAAAAAAGGAGATAAAATGAAAAGAATTCTGACTTTTGTTGTGCTTTCTGTATGCCTTTCGGCTTTATGCGGCGCATTGACTCAAAATACTGTGTATTCTTCGGATACGTATGAAAATCCGTCAATGCTTGCCTCGGAGGGACAAAGTGTTCTGCCGTCCGCCGAGGATAAAATTACAATTGGCGATGCACTTGCCGTTATTTGCCGCGGTTATGCTGTGGCAAAAGGTGTTGAGAGTGCTGAAAATGAGTCTTTCGACGTGCTGTGCGAGTATGTAAAGCTTCACGGTGATTTTGACGGTTTTTCCTTTGGCGACAAGGACAGATACATATTCAGATATGAGCTTGCACAGTTGATTGCTGGGCTTTTTGATGAGCAGTATTTTGAAAAAATCAACAGTATTTCGTCTCTTCCCGATGTTGACTGCGACGAGGCGTACAGCTCAGACGTGCTTATGCTATATAATGCAGGTCTTTTTACGGGTATCGACGGCTACGGCACATTTTGTGCCAATGACCTTGTAACATACGGTGAATTTTTCAGTGTTATGGAGCGTCTGGCTGTAGAAGAAAAGCGAAAGAAACTGAGTCTTGATGACTATGGCGACAGAGAAATGGCGGCATATCTTATTGACGACAAAAACATGCTGAGAACGGTACGTAATGTATCCTATATAGCGTCGGGCTGGAAGTATGAAAACCCATCTGTTACCATTGGAAAGAAAACTGATTATTCAACGAATGTTTTAACGGATATATCTTCTTTTGACAAGGTTACCATCCGCAAGGAGGTTGTTACAACCGATAACGGAAGTCTTGGCTTTGAATGTCTTTACAATACTTCGGGTAACGGCTCAAGGGTTTACTTTGAGGATCTTGACGGAGATTTGCTTTTTGAGGTGTCTCACGAGAACGGAAAGTTTTTTGTAACAGGCAAAAATAAAAATTCAACAGGATATGCCTTTGCTTCGGGTAATGTGAGACTTTGCGCCCAAATTGACCTTGACAGAAGACTTGTCAGAATTGTCATAAACAACACCGACTGCGGACTTTACAGTCTCGGAAGTGCTTCTGATTTGTCCCGTGTGTGTATATCCACAACAGATGAGGATGTGCTGAATATTTCGGTAAGCTCAGTGTTCCTGTACAGAAACTACCGAGTTGCTGATACCTTCAGAACATACATTGCCGATGAAGTACCGTATGATTGGGACGCGGCAGGCGATGTGAGTGTTGTTGTTCAGAACAGTGATATGGATAAATACAATATGCGAATAGTCGGCGAGGGCGGAGCAGAGAAGAGCTTTTACAGTTTGACGGATAGGCTTGTCTTTTCGGCATATGTAAGAGTAACAGAAAATCAAAAGGTAAGAGCCGTTTTGTCGGGCGGCAGTGACAGTTTTACAATAAACGCCGAAAACGGAGTATTTACAACGGACAAAGGTGCTCTTCGTGCATATACCGACGGCGTATGGCAGCAGATAAGGATTGAAGCTGACACAAATAAAGGAAAGGCGACAGTAAAAATCAACGGCAAGGATTGCGGTGAGTTTGACTTTGATATGTCCTTTGTTGACACCGTTACCTTTTTGACTGAGGGTGAAGGCGTTTTTGAATTTGATGACGTTTATGTTTATAACGTATATGACTATGTTGATTACTGTCCTGAGCCTGTGCCCGTAAATGACGATGAATGGTACAGCTGTATGAGTATCTGCTCGCTTTGGAGAGAAGGCACGCACTATGGCTGGGACTGTATTTCGCCTTATGAGGATTTGACTCCCGTTACAGGCTATTATGATGAAGGAATCCCCGAATCAATGGACTGGGAAATAAAGTTTATGGCTGAACACGGCTACGATTATCAGCGCTTCTGCTGGTACTACGGCGGCCATAACGAGAATATCAAGAAGCCGAGGCTTTGTGATGCTGCAATTCACGAAGGCTACTTCAACGCAAGGTATTCCCATATGCTTGACTTTTCTCTTATGTGGGAAAATGCGGGCAGCAAGGGCACAAAAGATGAGTTCTACAACAACATCTGGCCTTATTGGGTGGATTGGTATTTTACCGATGACAGATATTTCTGCATTGACAACAAGCCTGTGCTGACTATTTATTCCTACAACAGTTTTATCGAAATTATGGGCGGCAATGACGGGGCTAAGGAATGTATTGACTTTATGGAGTCCGAGCTTAAAAAGCTGGGCTTCGACGGTATGATTCTTTATGCCAGCAACGCAGGTGCAAATGCCGACACAAACGAGATGCTTTCACTTATTGGCTTTGATTCCAAGGCGGCATATCATTTTGACGAGCCTGCATACAACATTGACTATCAGAAGCTGCGAATGGAAGCGGAAACTGAGGCGGGCGGTATTCACTTTACTCCTTCCTGCGGTATCGGCTTTAACGACATTGGCTGGACGGAAACCCGCACACCGCTTGCAAGCGCTGAGGATTTTGAAGAAATACTCCGTTGGTCAAGAGATGTGTATCTGAAAAGCTATGAGGAGCAGGGAATAACCGACTGGCGTGCGAAAAGTGTTATGACAAACACATGGAATGAGTTCGGTGAAGGTCATTATGTATTTCCCACAAGTCTTAACGGCTTTGGTTATATGGACGCTCACCGACACGTATTTTCAAGTGTAGCCGACACCGATGACTCACAGCATTATGACGTTTATCCCACAATTAATCAGAAAAAGAGACTTGGTTTTCTTTATACAACACGAAATATACCTTTGCGTAAGCTGCAGTATGATGACGGTCTTGAAGATGACAGCAAGATATACGTTCCCGTAAAAGAGTGGGATTTTGAAAAGCCTTCTGACTGCTATATGTGGGGTGCTCTTGCAAAGACAACCGATCCTGTCTATGACGAGAACGAAAAGGCGCTTGTAGGTGCGACCACCACAAATGACGGACACATCAAAATGATGGAATTTAAAGAAAACCGTTTTGATGCTGATGAATGTGACTATCTTCACGTTAAAATGAAGATAATGAACCCGGCGGCCACAATGTGTTCGTTTTACTTCAAAAACGAAGGTGATTTGCAGTGGACGGCACAAAGGGGAGATGATTTTCAAATTATCGCCGACGGTAATTATCACGATTATTACGTTAATCTGAAAACATTAACGACCTGGACAGGTGAAATTGCAGAGCTTCGGTTTGATCCGCTCAACGTTGCAGGTGAATATGCCATTAAAAAAATTGAATTTCTTCAGCTTGACAGAACAGATTGCTTCAGATTCAACGTTGATACAGATGAATTTGTTTTCAATGAACACGAGTATTTGTTGAGTGACGACGGAGTATACGTTTATGCCAATCCCACAAGCGGCTTTTATTCGGCAAATCTTCTGTACTATGAGTGGAACAGATGGGACGAAAAGCTATTTATAAGGTCAGCAGGCGGCACCGAATTTGAATTTACTGTTGGCAGCAACAAGGCGCTTGTTAACGGAGAGTGGAAGGAATTTGATATTGCCGTAAGTATGTACGACGGTCTGCCGCTTTTGCCGATAACCTTCATTTATGAAAACAGCGGACACAGTTATAAGAGGGACGGTAAAAAAATTGAAATAAGCCTCAGATCCGATGATTCTTCCCTGATTATTTCATCAAGAGTGCCCAACGAGTATGAATTCAATCTTGCCGGAGATAATGAGGGCTGGAGTATATCAGGTGCTTTGGGCGGAGTTTCTGATGGCTGCTTAACTGTAGTTTCTACACATAACGGAATAAGATATGATCCTCAGCTCACAAAAATCAAGCAGCTGATAGATTCTAAAATCTACACTACGGCAACTGTAAGAGTAAAGCCTGAGTTTTACACACAAAGCAGTACTGACACAAGCTTTTCGTTCTTTTTCACCACAAGCGATGATTCGACTTGGAACGAAAGCAAGCGTGTTTCACAGTACTCGGTAAATTACAAACCCGATGAAGAAGGCTTTTACACTCTTAACTTTGATTTTACTGAAAACCCACATTGGAAATCCAATGTTTTGCAGATACGCTTTGATCCGCCAAACAGAGAAGGAAAATACATAATAGATTATATCCGATTAAATGCTGATGAGGAGTACCTTGAACAGCTTGAAAAAGACAAGCTTCAGCAGATGCAGCTTGAAGAAAAGCTTTCAATTGCCGACAAGGGCGGTGCTTTCCACATTGAAAACGGCGACGGCGAAGGTGAGTATAATGTGTCAAAGTACTCAAGAAACGGAAACATCGATGTATCAATTGTAAATGACGAGCTTATCGACGGTAACAAGGCACTGCTTGTAAAAAATAAAAATACGGACAAAATGACATGGAGCTATATCGATATTCCTACCCGCTATAAGCCCGGCGTTACCTATACTGTTGAATTTGACATTCGTCTTGTGAGCGACTGCCACGGAAACACCGATGTGTCTTCCGACTTTTCGCCGAACTTCAGATATGCCGATGTCATTGGCGGTGCTACAAAATCTATGGCTGACCACGCTGTGGCTTCTAAACCTGTCTACACAATTTCGTCCTCTGATGGTTGGGTGCACTGCTATGTAACACATACCGTGTCGGCTTTGTCGCCAAGCAGAACGAATGACTTTTTCTCGCTATACGTAAGTCCATCCGAAAAGGACGGAGTCATTTACAACTACAGCTATATGCTTGACAATATTAAGGCGTATGTTACGGATAACTACTATTCCTTCAGAAAGAACGGAGACAGTGAGGGTTGGCAGTATTACGGCTCTACGGGAAGTGTGTCGGGAGGATTTTCGGTATTCACTTCAAAGCTTACGGGTACATATTATGATCCGCATATGTATAAGTCAGGTCTTGAAATAGATGCCGACAAATACAAAGTCGTGCGTGTACGCTTTAAGCCCGAGTTTTATGACAGTCAGACAGAGACTGATTTCGGAATATATTTTGCAACAGATACCGAAACAAAGCTTAGCGAATCAAAAACCGTGCGCGTTGACTGTGCTTCGCTGAAACCCGACAGTGAAGGCTTTTACGTAATGGACTTTGATATGTCGAAAAACGGGCTTTGGGACGGAACTGTCAACATTTTAAGATTCGATCCGCCTAACCGCAGCGGCAAATTTACGGTAGATTACATCTATGTTGATGTTGAATAATTCTACTCATAGCATAGTATGACTTTTTTGATTGACAAACCCGAAGTTTTATGCTATAAGTTAGTTATATAATGATTAAAGGAGAAGGTTTATGAAAAAATATATGTTATTGAAGCTTGGTGCAGCTGTTCTTGCAGCTTTGTCTTTGACAGTGGCAATTGGTGCAAAAGGCTTCACAAAAACCAACGAGTATACCGAGGGCAAGTTTACGGACGTGCCTGCCAATCAGTGGTATGCCTCCGAAGTAAAGTCAGCATACGAGCTTGGCTTTATGAACGGTCAGAGTGACACACTTTTCGCACCTAATGGTAATGTTACCGTAGCAGAAGGTATCACAATGGCAAGCCGT
>JAZQFS010000096.1:0-23809 GCA_045539625.1 Eubacteriales bacterium
CAAAACAATCTGGCCTGTGCCTACCTACAGCGACCTTATATTCAATATTTAACGGTTTTTACAAGACTGCCTCAAAGAGCTTTTGGGCAGTCTTTTTTTCTTTTAAAGATAGTTTGTGTTTGGTAAGGAGTTTCGCCGACCGCAGTTGGCACGTCCTCGCTCTCCTCAGAGGTGAAACCTTCCTGTGATACACAAAACTATCTTCAAAAAAAGAAAAAAGAAAATACATAATCATTGACATTCACTCCTTTTGAGTGTATAATTGTCGGTAAGATTTGTGAAAGGAAACAGTGAGCTTATGATTACAGATAATATTAAAAACGCCGAAAAGTACTGTGCAATCAATAAAAATTTCAAAGCTGCATTTGAATTTCTGTCAAAGCTTGATAAAAATACCCCGACGGGTAAATACGAAATCAATGATGAGCTTTTTGTCAATGTGCAGCAGTATGAAGGCAAAACAAGAGAGGAAGCAAAATTTGAGTCACACGCAGTATACTGTGACATTCAGTATATGATAAGCGGAAAAGAGTATATTGACAGTGCAGATGTTTCTTTGCTGGAAAATGTTGAAAATAAACTTGACACAGAGGATTTTGCATTGTATAATGAAACAAGTGAATATTCTACCTCCTGCCTTAATGACGGAGATTTTACGGTGCTTTTCCCCGGTGAGGGACACCGCCCCGGTATTGCGGGTAAGGAAGGAATGACTTACAAGGCGGTAGCAAAAATTAAAATCAACTGATTTTTGTAAGGAGAAGAAATATGTTTGAACTTAAGACAAAAAGCGCAATCGTTGCGGTTGACTGGGAGGGCGCAAGCGTTTCCTCTGTAAAGGTTTGCGGCAAGGAGCTTGTCGGCGGCAAAAAGCCTTTGTTTACGGTAAGAATGAGAGACGAACAGGCTGTTGCTCATGAGTTTAATGCTTTTGATGCAAAGAGCTGTGACTTTGACGGCGGCAAGGCTGTTTACTCAGGCTTTGAATTTGACGTAAAGGTTACTGTTACCTTAAGCGGAAGCGATGCAGCACTGTGGCACATCGCTCTTGAAAACAACACAAATATGCTTGTTGAATGGGTTATATTCCCCGATGCAGTTTTCAAGCCCCTCAATTTGAACGGCGGCGACGGAAGCGTTATCTGTACATATAATGAAGGTGCACTTTGCGAAAACATTGACTGTCACTCCAATACAATTGCTCCCGAATATCCTTCAAGAGGCTCATATTTTATGTTCCCCTATATGCTTTTCGGACAGTTTATGTGCTACCAGACAAAGGGCAGCGGTCTGTACTTGGGTGCACACGATGCTGACAGAGCACCAAAGGGTATCGACTTCTATAAGCATGACGAAGAAAAGAACGTTGATATGTACTTCAGACATTTCCCCGGTCTTAACTACGGCGACTCCTTCAGCCTTGAATATCCCTTTATCTGGCAGGGCTACGAAGGCACATGGCACGACGGTGTTCAGATTTACAAGGACTGGTTTGAAGCAAATCTTCCCGATAATGTTAAGAAGGTAAGCGAAAACCCTTCAATCCCCGAATGGTATAAGGATTCTCCTCTTGTTATTACATACCCCGTAAGAGGTATTCACGATATGGATAAGATGGATCCTAACGAGCTGTTCCCCTATGAAAACGCACTTCCCACAATTGATGAAATCGCAGAAAAGGTTGACAGCCGTCTTCTCGTTCTTCTTATGCACTGGGAAGGTACAGCTCCCTGGGCTCCTCCTTACGTATGGCCTCCTTACGGCGGAGAGGATATTTTCAATTCTTTCGCCGACAAGCTTCACGAAAGAAAGCATATTTTGGGTGTTTACTGCTCAGGCTTCGGATTTACAAAGCAGTCCAACCTTATTGCAGAATACAATAACGAAGAAAGAATTGAAAAGGAAAACCTCAAGGAAGCCTTCTGTGCTTCTCCTGCAGGCGTTGCTGAAATTTCCAATATCTGTACAGGTCAGCGCTCGGGCTATGATATCTGTGCAGCTTTCGAAAAGGGAAGAAAGCTTCTTGACGAAGCATATCTGCCTCTCTTCAACAGCAAGGTAGACTACTGCCAGATTCTTGACCAGAACCACGGCGGAAGCCAGTATTTCTGCTACAGTAAAGAGCACGGTCATCCTCACGGTCCGGGTAAGTGGATGACAAAGAATATGAGAAATCTTCTTGACGGCTGGAACACTATGGGTAAGGGCAAGCTCTTCGGTTGTGAATCAGCTTCTTCCGAGCCTTACATCGGAAACCTTCTCTTCAGCGATAACAGATTTGAGCTTTGCTGGAATCTTGGCAGACCTGAGCCTGTCTACTCATACATTTACCACGAATATCTGCGTAACTTTATGGGTAATCAGGTATCCTGTCCTCTTACAAACGGTAAGGACAGCATGTGTGCAAGAATGGCATACTCCTTCACCGCAGGCGACTGTATGACAATCGTTCTTACTCCCTTCGGTAAGATTATGACAAACTGGGGTAACCATAACTTTGACATTCTTCCCGATAAGGACAGAGCAGTTCAGTTTGCAGCGAATATGCAGAAGTTCTATAAGGAAAAGGCATTCAAGTTCCTCTATGACGGCAGAATGATTAAGCCCCTTGAAATTCAGTGCTCAAGCGAAGAATATCCCAAGTACGGCAATCAGACAACCGTTATTCCCGATGTTTATACATCTGCATGGGAAAAGGACGGCGAAAAGGCACAGATTTTTGTTAACCATACTCTTAAGGATGTTACCGTTAAGGTTGACGGCAAGGAAATTGTTGTTCCTTCTCTCGGTGCTGAAATTATCAAGCTTTAATTTTAAATAATATGTTCACTATGACGTGCGGTCTTATGGCTGCACGTTTTTTTTGCTGTTTTTTCTGCCATTTGTGTTTTTGTCTATAATCATTTTATTTTTCGTCCTGAGGTAAAAATAATATTAAGATTTTTGTTATATTTTTTGTTAACTCGCAATTTTTTTCGTTGACAAAAAAGCAGACATTATGTTAGATTTTAGTAGTAGAAAAAGGTGAGGAGGGATTTTTATATGGTAAAAAATACTTATCAGACACCTACATTAAATATCACTGTTATGTCACAAAGCGACGTACTTGCGTCAAGTGATGTGCTTATTGACGCAAGCGGACTTTTTGATGACAGACAGTAGTTTTGAAAGGAGAAAAAACATGAAAAAGATTTTAGGCGTATTTTTAACACTTGCACTTCTTATGACAACAGCATTTGCCGCACCTGTTATGGTTGGAACTGTTACAGATATTGCGGAAACACAGGAAGCTGCACTGCCTTGTGTTACAGAACAAGCGGCAGAGCTTGAAGAAGAGGCTGACTACGGTGAGCTTATAGTAGATATTGATTTTGAGGACAGAGAAGCGGGAACAACAGGCTTTACCGCTCTTCTTGATTCGGAGTTTCCCGGAAGCACTTTTGCAGGTATGCCTTCATTTACACCTGTAGGAGGTAACGGCTTTACTCCTGCAAATGCTTCTTTTAAGGAAGAAAACGGAAATACCTATATGTCCTATACGGCAACAAAAGATTACCTTCAGATGTATCTCAATACGTCATCTGCTTTGCCGTCGGGTACATATACAATATCACTTGATATGAGACCTAAAAATATTAACGGTGCAACTGGTCTTGGCATGAACTTTAACGGTACATACAATTCGTTTGACCATATATCTGACAGAAACAATGTGAGCTTTACCGAAAGCTCCGATGAGTTTACGACAAAGGTTTACAGAGGTAAAATGAAATCAGGCGTATCTCTGTCAAAAATAGAGTTTCTTATTTTCGGCTCAAATGCAGGTGTTGTTATGGATTTTGATAACATCAAAATCTGGTACGAGGACGACAAGTACGCCGTAAACTTCAATGACGGCGGTATGGGTGTGGAATGTACCTCCATTGCAGACAACACAAGAGTTGCCAAGGGCGGTGCAATCACACTTTCCGACTATAAGGCAGAGTCAGGCAGCGTGGAATTTCTCGGCTGGGGTCTTGAGCCCTTCGGCAACGTAATTGACGGGGCAACCTTCACTCCCACGGAAGACACCACACTTTATGCAATCTGGAATTTCGGTACAAAGATTATTGACCTTAATTTTGAAAGCAGTGAAATAGGCTCACAGCTTGGAACAACCTACGCCGACGCATATTATCCTGCAAAGAACTATGCTTCATTCGATGATATGTGCATTCAGTATACAGGTGTTTCTTCGGCAAAGAGTGAAGTTTGTGCAGAAGCTGACGGCAATAAGTATATTGCAATGCAGACAGGCACACAGTATAACTTCTTAAAATTCAGAAATAACGAAGGCTTCCCTGCAGGTACCTATACCTTTGCTTATCTTGTAAAAATGGACGATTACAAGGGAAATAGCGGCACTGTTGACTTCAACGATATGTGTAAATGGGGCAATAACGATTATGAAACACAGATGAATAAGCTGTCGGGAAATATTGCCGCAGGTGTTGTGAAATTCTCAGGCAATGACAGTGAGTGGAAGGCTTACAGAGTAACAGCTTCAACTATCGACGGACAGCTTCCCAAGAACTTTATCACACTTATTACAGATAAAACTTCGTCTTATGGCTCAACCTTCGGTCTTGACAATGTTGTAATTTACTACAACGCACCCAAGACAGAATATACTCCCGAAGTAACCGTAAACGCTTATGACTACAGAAAAGGTCAGTTTGACATAACTCTCAGTGAAGACGTTGGAATTCCCGCGGAAGAAGCTTACGGACTGTTCTTCAAGACCACAGGCGTGTTTGATGCGGCTTGTACTCTTACCGAAAACGCAGACGGCTCTGTTACATACTCCTTCTACGAAGAAAAGGTATATAAGGACAGCAGTGTAACACTTAATTCCGTAATTACCTGCAAGACTCCCGAAAAGAACGCTGTAATAACTCTTCCCGAAGGCGTTGCAGGCAAGACATATACCTTTGACTCGGTTCCCGATGACGGCGAAAACCTTGTTCCCAACGGCGATGTATCCAATCCTTACTTTGTTCCCTTCACGGGTTTAGCAAGCGAATTCAAGCCTGTAACAATCTCAGACGGCGCATTCAATCTTGAACTCAAGGAAGACCTTGAAAACTATTACTGCTGGCTGAGTGTTGCGACCAAGCAGATTGACTTTGAAGCAGATACAAACTACTATATCGACATTGATATGGACTTTGTAAAGCAGCCTTCGCTCAGTGACGGTACACCCAATCCTTATAAGGCAGGCAAGTACGATTACTTCTATGTATACATTCCCGATACAAAGTTTGTGGCAACCGAAAATACATATAAGGATCGTCCGGAATATATCAAGGGCATGACAACAAAGAACAATTTCCATGCAAGTATTGATTCCTTTGGTGTAGATCAGGGTAACTACAGAACAGTTCTTAAAACCGACGCAGCCCTTGAAGATCCTGCAGTAACACTCCAGCTTGACCTTAACGGTGCAAAATCTCTCTTTGCAGATACCAAGACAAACAGCAGAGTAACAGGTGCAGGCGGTCTTGGATTTGTACTTAAAAACTTTACAATCAAGAAGATGTATGACGTAAACCTTGAAGTGAACGGCGAGGTTGTTGAAACAAGACTTGCGGCAAAGGACGTAACAATTTATCTTCCCGAAACAGCAACCGTTTCAGGTGTTGATACACTTGTCGGCTGGACAGACGGCGAAAAGGTGTATGAGCTTGGCGGAGAATATACACTTAAGACCGCAGGCGATGTAACACTTACAGCAGTAGTTCAGGGCGTAACACCCAAAACATATAACGAAAACTCCATAAGACTTACCGATCCTCAGGGTATTCGCTTTAAGTCTGCGGTAACACACAAGGTTAAGGCTGATACAAAGACAACCGAATACGGATATGTTGTAACACTTGAATCTTTACTTGGTGAATATACGGCAAACGATCTTGTAATTGGCGGTCCTGTTAAGTGTGTATCAGGCGTAAGCTACGGATATGATAAGACTGTGGAGAAAAAGGTTGACCGTATTTATTCAACCGATGACACATACACCTACTTCACGGCAGTTGTTCACGGCATCAAGCAAACAGAGTCGGCATACAGAGAAAACATTATTGTAAGACCTTATGTGGTTTATGACGGTGGATATGTATACGGCGAGCCTATGTCAAGAAGTATTCTCAGCGTTGCCGAAGAAATCAAGGCACAGGGCTACAATAATCTTGATGAGGCAGGCAAGAAGGTTATAACAGACATTCTTGAGCTTTGCGGCATAGAAGCATAAATACTGTATATCCGAAAGGGTATAAACTCTCCTTTTTTGAAAAGACTCTCTCTGTTTTGGCAGGGAGAGTTTTTTGTGCAAAAAAACTGCCTCTGTTTATTAGAGGCAGGAAGAAAAAATATATTCAATTATAAGCTTTTGGCTATTTCATCAATTGTATCGTCCAGTCTGTTTACTGCATTTGCCGCAAGACGGTAATACTCTTCAGCCGTAACATTGTCGTAGTAAGAGGTGCTGTGGCGTAAAACCTCAAGCATAAGCGTTCCCTTGTAGCCGTTTTCGGCAATTGTCAGGGCGGCGTAATCGTAGTCAACACAGCCGTCGTAAGGCAGAAGGTGCTCGTCCTTGTCTTTTTCACAGTGGTTGTCGCTGAGGTGAAGAGCGCACAGTCTGTCGCCAAATAAGGGCATAAAGCGCTTGCCCGGTGTAAAACAGCCCTCATGTCCCGTATCCCAGCAAAAGCCTGCTTCGGGGTACTGCTCAATAACAGAGGCAAGGTTTGCAACATATCTCTGGTTTTCGTAGGCGATTTTTACGTTCTTTTTTGAAGCATATTCCATAAGAGCATCAAAACGGCGGTTGCCGACGTCGCTTATTCTGGGTGCAGGACAGCCTGAGGACAGGTGTACAATAAGCACGGGTGCGCCTACCTCAATGCACTTGTCAATACCGTCGGTATGCTGACGAAGAGTATACTCGCCCTTTTCGCCTCCATACCATATATCGTTTATGGTGTTGAAGGGGGCGTGGAGTGTATCAAAGCTTATGCCGAAACGGGCGAGAAGCTCCGCTGTTTTTCCCGATACATCGGGGTTGTCCGACAGCCAGAAGGTTTTGGTAAAGCCGCCCGCCTGCATATACTGTGCCTGAAGATGTATGTCACACTCGTTTTTGCTTCCGTAGCAGAACAGGTTTATACCTTTTTCCATTTGTATCACGTCCTTGTATAATATAAATTGATTTTAACATCATAATGTGACTTTTTCTTATGTTTTATTAAAATAGTTTAATAATGAAAAAACTGCATATAATTATAATGCACACAAGTGTAATAAATTATTTGGAGTGAAATATATGAATCCTTTTGAACAGAAAAGCCGTATGATTGACGAGTCCTTCAAAAGCTGGAAGGAAATCTATCCCAAGGCATACAACAAGGAATGTACCGATCCTTACACAAAAACAAGAATTATCCTTATGAACGGCACTGAATTTGAAGCCAATTGGTTTTCACATCAGTTTGCACGTCATACAGACAATATGGACTTGCGTCGTGAAATTGCCCTTACCCGCCGTGTTGAAAAGCAACAGCAAAAGATACTTGCCTGCTTAAAGCCCATAAACGAAAGCCAGCTTGAAACAACCATAGCCTACGAGCAGCTTGCTGTTGACCTTACTGCCATTCTTGCAAAGCGGGAAAAGAATCCTACCGTCAAAAAGGCACTTGATTTTGCACTTTTAGAGGACTTTGACCATCTTTACAGATACTCGGATTTGCTTGAAATGGATAAGGGTATACGAGCAGAACAGCTTGTGGGAAGATACACCGAGCTTATGCCCGGCCGTCCTACAATTTCCGAGCACCGCTATCCTTTTGATAATGTAAAGCCTTATACAGATTTTAAGAGTGCCGACCTTCTTACAAAGCTTAATGTAAACATCATCACGGCCGCCGAACAGCAGACCATGAACTACTATATGAATATTGCTCCTTTTTATGAGAATGATCTTGGCAGACGTCTTTATCAGGAAATCGGTCTTATTGAGGAGCAGCACGTGTCTCAGTATGAAAGCCTGCTTGATCCCAACTGCACATGGCTTGAGTCGCTTCTTATGCACGAATATACCGAGTGCTATCTTTACTATTCCTGCTATACCGATGAAACCGACTCCTATATTAAGCTTATATGGGAAGAAATGCTTATGCAGGAAATTGCACACCTTCATAAAGCGGCAGAATTGCTTGCAAGATACGAGAGAAAGATGTGGCAGCAGGTTATTCCCGACGGCAATTTTCCCGAGCTTCTTAATTTCAGGGAAAATATTGACTATGTGCGTGACGTGCTTGCAAATACCGTTTATCAGACAAGTATTCTCGATAACTATGTTGAGGTTGATAAGGTGCCCGATTCCTCAAAGTTCTTTTTCTTCCAGAATGCACTTAACTGTAATGTGGCAAGCGTGCCCAGCCATGAGGTGATTGAAAGGTATATCAGACAAAAGGGTATGGATTACCGCTTTGAGGTCAAAGAGCATCCCATTCAGGAGCTGAGAAACAGAACCTGCGACAACACCGCTGTAGGCAGAGAAAAGAGCAATGTGCCCGTAATGTAACAGCAAAAGGAGCTGCTTTTGGTAAGGCAACTCCTTTTTTACGTATGTGTTTTGTTGTGCTTAGTCTTCAGTGACAATATTAACATCAACGCCGTTTACCGTAACGCCGTCTTCTGCAGGAATAAGAATGTACTTTACGCCGTCAATAACCTTGGTTTCAAGGGTGTATGTATATTCGGGATCGACGGTAATCTTCACCTGAGGGGTGGCTACTTCAAACTTTTTGATGTCAATAATGTTGGTGGGATTGAGAACGGGGCTGTTGCCGAAGGATTCCGTGCACTTTTCTTTAAACTGCTGTACCTTTTCTTCCGCAATGCCGTTACCCTTTAAAATTACGGCAACATCGTTTGCAGTAAAGTCGAGGGGCTCGTTCTTTTTCTGCTCGTTGTGCTCGTTGACAATCTCACGTACCTGCTCGTGCACCGTTTGTACAACATCAAAGCTAAGGTCTTTTTCAAGCACCTCGGCAAGTACCTCAGAGAAGGTCTGCTTTTGTTCGGGAGCCGACATGGGAGGCTGTGTTTTAAAGAGGGTGTCGATAAAGCCGTCGTGAAGATTTGCTATATCCTTGGTGTAAAGAAGTGCATTGTAAATGTTGCTTCGTCTGTCGTCAAAGCTTGGAAACATAAAGCCCATTTCAGGCTTTCCGATAATCTGAGGAGATGTGCAGGCGTGAAATTCCTTGTCTGTGGGAACATATCCCAAAGCCGTCTTACCTTCGTTTACGGGACAAACGCAGCAAAGCATATAGGTGAAGATGGTATCCGACTCATTGTCACCGCCTTCAAGTGCATCGGAAGTCCTGTGGGGAACGTCATACTTGTCAAGACAAAGAAGCACTACATAGTTGCCTTCTTCAAGGGTAAGACCGTCAAGAATGGTGTCAAACAGCTTGTCCCGTGCTTGGTCGTCAGCAAGTGAGGTTTCAAGATTTCTCATAAGAAGTCTGTGCTCCTCGCTGTTTGTTACAAAGTCAGTTGCAAGCTCAATGTCAATGAGGTTTCTGCCTATACCGCCTGAAAGATTTTTCTTGAACAGCGACAGATATTCCTCGGCTTCCGTGTTTGTAATAAGTGCAAGGGAAGCATCAATTGCCGATATTTTTTCCTTGTTTTTGTTTATAAAATAGCCGTAAACCTTGGAAATGTTGTTCTTTTCCAAAGTAAGTCTTCTTCTGATTTCGTTAATTTCTCTTTGTGTCATTTTTGCCTCACCGATTAAAATGTATTTTTTGCTTTGAGTATTATTCTACCACGGATTTGTGAAAAAAGCAAGCAAAAAGCCTTCGAAAAGAAGGCTTGAGCTTGTCGCAAAACCATTGTGAAAGTTTAGGTCAAGCCTTTTCAAAGGCTTGCGGTTTCCAAAGGCAGAGCCTTGGTCGCCGACCGCAGACGGCTAAATTCCTTATGCTTCATAAAGCGCAGGAAAGGTGAATTTACCGTCCTTCAAAGGACGGTAAAGAGGAAAACCCTCGCCGGGGGTTTTCCTAAAACTTGAAAAAAACATACTTTTTCAACAAACTGAAATCTCCTTGCACAAAACAGGGAGATTTTTGTTTTAACTTTGATTACATAAGATTTGGATTGGCTTCAAGAAAGTTTGCCGCATCCTCTGCGTGAATGTTGCACACCGCCTTCAGCTCGTCGCAGGCATAGGGAACGCTTACTGCATATTTTGCTTTTTTCATCATTTCCATATCGTTTACGCCGTCGCCCATGGCAAGCGTATCGAACTTTGAAAGATACAGCCTCATCTGAAGGTCGCTTACCGCAAGTCCTTTGTTGGCGATAGTGCTGACATATTCGCACCAGGAGCCCGAAAGATAGCTGACACGCAGGGACTTTGGCATAAAGCCCATGGGCTTTGCCTTGCCGTCTTTTGAGTAGATGCAGATTTTTACAATAGGCTCTGTAAGTCCGTAAAGCCCCGAAAGATACTGAGGCTCTTCAAGGCTCTGACGGTAGGCTTCCTTTGCAAAATCCTCGCCGCCTCTTAAAATATATGACATTTTCGGTGTACACAGAATAACTCCGCAATCGCTGTAGGACGGGTGATTTACAACAGTCATCACATCGCCTATGGCGATAGAACGTGTATACAGCACCTTGCCGTTATGAACGGTGGTGCTTCCGTCGCAGCAGATAAAATACAGCCTGTCGGACAGGGGCTTGAAAATTTCCGCAAGACTTCGGTAGGTTCTTCCCGATGCCACGGCAACATTTTTTCCGCCGTCAAGTAATTTTTGAAGAGATAGCATAATTCTGCTGTCGAGGACGGATTCGTTTTTCAAAAGCAGCGTTCCGTCAACGTCGCTGACAATAAGTTTAATCATGTTTACCTCGTGTAAGTGTTTCTTGTAAGCTATTATACCACACTTATTTGAATAAATAAAGATAGATTCCAATTTTATTCAAACATAATTGTATTCCGCTTTTGACTGCTGTAACGGTAGGTGCTTGACGGACGAAAAATAGTGTGATATAATTAAAGGTAAGAGAGATTTTGTTGAAAACAGGAGAAAAACGATGAAATCAAGAATACTTGTTATAGGCTCATCAAATATCGACTTTGTGTGCCGTATGCCGAAGGTTCCCGAAAGAGGAGAAACACTTGTGTCAACGGACACATACGCTTTTGTTCCCGGCGGAAAAGGAGCAAACAGTGCTGTTGCGGCGGCACGTCTGGGCGGAGATGTTGTTTTCTGCACAAGAGTGGGCAACGATTCCTATGGCAACCAGCTCACCGAAAAATATGACAGCGAAGGAATAGATACCCGTTTTGTGGTAAAGGATAAAACAGCAAGAACGGGACTTGCGGCAATTATGGTTGAGCAGACGGGACATAACAGAATTGTGGTGTACCCCGGTGCAAACTATAACCTTTCGGTAACAGATGTTGAGGAAGCCTTTACAACATATCCCGATGCACTTTTGATGCAGCTTGAAATAGATACCGAGCTTGTTATTGAAGCTACCAAAATGGCTGAGGAAAAAGGAATAAAGGTTGTGCTTGATGCAGGTCCTGCAAGGGCGGATTTTCCGCTTGAAAGCTTGGGAAAACTTGAAATTCTCTCGCCTAACGAAACAGAAACACAGATTCTTACGGGTATTAACCCCAATTCGTCGGATAACTGCCTGAGAGCCTGTGTAAATCTTATGAACAGAGTAGATGCAAAGTATATTGTCTTAAAGCTTGGTGAAAGAGGCTGTTATATCTATGACGGTATTCACTGTACTCATGTTGCACCTGTTGAAATCGGCTCGGCTGTCGACACAACGGCGGCAGGTGATTCCTTTACGGCAGCACTTACATACAAGTACTGTGAAAACGGCGGAAATATTGTGGATGCCTGTGAATTTGCAAATGCTGTGGGGGCTTATGTTGTAACAAAGCCGGGTGCGTTTTCCTCCATTCCCACAATGAAAGAGCTTCGGGAGTTTTTGGGCAACAAATAAATTTGTATATCCGTACAAGAAGTTACAAATCTCCACTTGAAAAATTTTCGGTAATGTGATATAATTACACGATTTATAAACAGAAAAGAGGATTTTTGCCATGGCTAAGTATAAGAAGGTCCTGCTGAAGCTTTCGGGCGAGGCACTTTTAAACGGAAAAAAGGACGGCATAATCGATTTTGAATTTGTTGACAGACTTGCAAAGCAGATTAAACGCTGTGTACAGGACGGCGTTGAAATGGGCGTCGTTATCGGCGGAGGCAACATCTGGAGAGGTGCCGGCAAGGAAATCAACCGCACACGTGCAGACCATATGGGTATGCTTGCAACGGTTATCAACTCCCTTGCAGTTCAGTCCGTTCTTGAAGACAACGGCGTTGAAGCAAGAACAATGACGGCACTTCAGATGAATCAGGTTGCAGAGCCTTACATCAGAAACAAGGCTGTTACACATATGGAAAAGGGCAGAGTTGTCATTATCGCCTGCGGCTCGGGCAACCCCTACTTCTCAACTGACACAGCGGCAGTTCTGAGAGCTGCAGAGCTTGGAAGTGAGGTTGTACTTTTTGCAAAGAACATCGACGGTGTATATTCCGCAGATCCCAAGAAGGATCCCGGTGCCGTTAAGTACGATGAAATAAAGTACGATGATATTATCCATCACGACCTTGCGGTTATCGACAGTACAGCGTCCACCTTCGGACGTGACAACAAGCTCCCCATTCTTATTTTCGGTCTTAACGATCCCGAAAATATTTACAGAGCTGTCTGCGGCGAAAACATCGGCACAATTGTTAATGTTTAAAATTTAAATCTACATATATAACAGGAGGTTTCGGTTATGAAAATCGATACAAAAGTTTACGAAGAAAAAATGAGCAAGTCCATCGCAAGCCTTGAATACGAATTCGGCTCAATCAATGCAGGAAGAGCAAGTGCTTCAGCTCTTGACAAAATCAGTGTTGAATACTTTGGCAGCAGCATGCCTATCAACCAGATTGCAGGCATCAGCGTTCCCGATCCCAGAACTCTTCTCATCACTCCCTGGGACGCATCTGCTCTTAAGGAAATTGAAAAAGCAATTCTTGCTTCCGATCTTGGCATTAACCCACAGAATGACGGTAAGGCTATCCGTCTTGCATTCCCTCAGCCTACCGAAGAAAGACGTAAGGAGCTTGCAAAGAAGGCAGAAAAGCTTGGCGAAGACTGCAAGGTAGCTATCAGAAACGTTCGCCGTGATGCAAATGACAAGATTAAGGATATGAAGAAGAACGGTGAAATGACAGAGGACGAACAGAAGGCAAGTGAAAAGCTTGTTCAGGACGTTACCGACAAGTTCACAAAGCAGGTTGACGCTGCTGTTGAAGCCAAGAAGAAGGAAATTCTTTCCATCTAAGCTTATTATTTACAGAAGGTTGAAGACGGTTTTGCCGTCCGAAATTGAGGTATATAATCATGTTACAAAGAATAATTACCGGAGCAATTTTAGCATTGCTTATGATTGTTGTGGTAGTATTTTCAGGCACATGGCTGTTTCCCGTTGTTATGACACTTTTGTGCCTTGTGGGAACGTGGGAAATGCTTGGCTGTGTAGGTGCATCAAAGAAGCTTCTTATCAGTGTTCCTGCAATGCTTGCATCGTTGGTCAGTGCGGTGTGCGCATATTTTCTCGGCTACGGTGCGTGCCTTGCGGTGATAATGTGCTATCTTACGGTACTGCTTGCGGTGTGTGTGTTCTTTGACGAAAAGGTGAAGGTGAACGATGTGTTCTCTGCCTTTACCACAACTCTTTACGTAATGCTTTGCTTCTCTGCGCTTATTGCTCTGAGAGGCGGCAAGGAGCACGGACTGTACTTATTCCTGCTTGTATTTATTGCGGCATGGATAACCGACACCTTTGCATATTTTACAGGCGTTTTTATCGGAAAGCACAAGCTTATTCCCCGAATCAGCCCCAAAAAGACGGTAGAAGGCTCGATAGGCGGTATCGTTTTCTGTGTCATCGCCTTTACGGTGTACGGACTGATACTTAAGAAATACTTTAGCGTTGATGTCAACTTCCCCGTACTTATAGCGGTAGGCTTTGCTATGAGCATTATTTCTCAGATTGGCGACCTTGTGGCATCGGCGATAAAAAGAAGCTTCGGCATAAAGGATTACGGCAACCTTTTCCCCGGTCACGGCGGTGTGCTGGACAGATTTGATTCTATAATGATTCTGTCACCCTTTCTGCTCTTTGCGGCGGAGAATTTGAAGATATTCGGATAATAGGTTATAAATGTAAAACCCTCTCATTGGCGTAAAAAACCGTTGAGAGGGTTACTTTTTGCTTTTTGGGTAGCTTTCTTTGATGTCGGTTAGTCCTAAAAGATAGTCTGTGCTTGTGTTATGAAACTTTGCAAGGGCGATAAGCACCTCGGTGGGAATGTCTCGTGCGCCAAGCTCATACCGTGAATATGCAACCTGTGTGCAGTGAAGATAGTCGGCAATATCCTTTTGAAGCAGGTCTCTGTCTTCACGCAGCTCTCGTATGCGTTTATACATATGTTGTTCCTCCAAGTATAGTTTTCTCCAAAAATTATACAATAAACCGAATTGGTATATTGACAAATAAACCAAATTGGTTTATAATGTGGGTGAAAAAGTTTAATATAAGAGTTTTTTGGAGGTATTTTTTGATGAAAAGGTTTTTAAGCATGTTCTTGGTTTTGGTAACTTTATTCAATATGGTTGCGTTTGCTGCACCACAAATGGTGGGGACGGTGGGATATGACGCCGAGGAAGAGAACGGCGAAAATAATGATACTGATATGCAACTAGCTTCGTCACCCACAACAATAACTGTTTCGGAAGTAGAGTCGAGAATTCAACAGTTAAAAACTTTATTGAATGGCAAATATTTTACCGTCAACCAAAGTGCTTGTATACCAGATTCAGAGGATTTGAGTGCTGGTTATCATGGAGAGTGCGTTTTATATAATCCAGGAAACTGTAATAATAAAAACATTGTTGCAACATCATGGTTTAAGGATATGTTTGGTGAAGCAAACGTTTCAAACTTTCCCGGAGTAGGTACAACATCTGCCGCATCTACTTGTGCGGGTTTTGCAAATTTCGCAATGTGGTATCTATTTAAGTCTTCTAATACAGATACTGTAACTGTTTTTAAAGTATACGAAAATGTTCCAATGACAACGGAGTATTTGTCAAAGCTTAAGCCAGGCGATGGAATCAGAACGAGTAATCCACATTCGCTTATATATATATCGAATAATGAATATTTTGACTGTAATGGGTGGAATGCTGGAACATCCAAGGCAAGTATAGTTGAGTTTTATAACGGAACAAACATTATTGCGAATAGATATAGCGGCAAAACGATGACCGTTTATCGGACAACAAATTATAATACAGATCAGGAAACTATTGTTAGTTTTAGCGAAGATAGTACAAAATACAGCATCGGCGAAACTAACGCAGTAATCTCCACAAAAATAACTGTTACTGGTGATAGCTATAAAAACGCAACCAAGATAGGAGTATATCTATACGATAATGCAGGAAATCAACTTGCTACTAAGAGCGAAACGCCATATACCGACTACGACGGATATTTGCTTTCGTGGTATGATATAAATGATGAATTAGGTATAACATTAAAACCGGGTACAACATATAAGTTCAAGTTTTTTGTTGTGATAAGCGGTAACACTTATTATGAAAACATAAGAAGCTTTACTACAACAGGAAACGCATCTTATACAATTACTTTTAACCCAAATGGCGGATCGGTTTCCACTTCAAATAAAACTGTCACAAACAAATCAACGTATGGCAGTTTGCCAACACCGACACGAACAGGGTATACTTTTAACGGTTGGTATACCTCTGCAAGCGGTGGAACGAAAATAACCAGCAGTTCAACTGTGAATTTGTCAGCAAACCAGACGCTTTATGCACAATGGAATCCGATAAATTACACTGTTACATATAATGCCAATGGCGGAAGCGGTGCACCTGCAAACCAGACAAAAACTCACGGGGTAAATCTGACACTCAGTACAACAAAACCGACGAGAGCGGGTTATACGTTCCAAGGCTGGGCGACGAGTGCAAGTGGAAGCGTTGCGTATGCATCGGGAGCAAGTTATACAAATAATGCTAGTGTAACACTTTATGCGGTGTGGAAGGCGAATACATACACTGTTACATACAATGCAAACGGGGGAAGCGGAGCACCTGCAAATCAGACAAAAACCCACGGAGTAAATCTGATACTTAGTACAACAAAACCGACCAGAACAGGCTATACTTTCCAAGGTTGGGCAACAAGTGCAAGTGGAAGTGTTGTGTATGAATCGGGAGCAAGCTATACAAATAATGCAAGTGTGACACTCTATGCGGTGTGGAAGGCAAATACTTATACGTTAACTTTCGACGCTAACGGTGGTACAGTTTCACCTACAACTGCAACGGTGACATACGGAGAAACTTGTTCGCTTCCTACGCCTATAATGTCGGGATACACATTTGAAGGTTGGTATACCTCGTCAACAGGCGGAACAGAAGTTACTTCTGCAACGAAGTTTACCGGAACGGACGACATAACAATTTACGCACATTGGACAAAAAATCCTGACAAAGTGAGCATCAGTGAGATCAAACTTTTGGAGTCTTCCGGTAACACGTTGTTAGAACTTCCGGACACCTCTTTTATTGCAGAAGTAACTGTAAAAAACAATTACCAAGTAAATGCATTTACAGTTATGATATCCACCTTCGATAGCGATGGAAAGCTTCTTGACATTAGATATCTATATGCGAATCCCACACAGGGAACAAGCATAAAATTGGGTGCAAGTATAAGCAACTCCACAGGTAAAGTTGCAAAAATTAAGGCTATGGTATTCGACTCATTTAACAGTTTGGCTCCTTTGACACAAGCTGTTGAGATTTCTAAATAAACACATAATCCGGAAACAACACCTTTCGCGGCTTTTTGCTGTTCGGAAGGTGTTGTTTTAGATTCTGGAACTATAAAATTATAATATATAAGCCGTTTTGAGTGTAAAGTAAGAAATTTACATTGACAAGACGGCTTGTTTATGATACAATTACAATAACTATAAGTATCACTGTAACTATGTGTATTTATGCAAAAAAGCAAAGGAGCGAAAAAGACATGAAAAAAAGAATTTTAGCGTTCTTACTTTCTGTGCTTATGATTGTAAGCATGCTTCCCGCAAGCGTGTTTGCACAGGCAGAGCTTTCTGCGGATAAGCTGACACTTGAGCTTACAAGTGCCGACATTAAGTTCAACGCACAGACAGTAACACTTGAATTAAAGGTAAGCAATAACCCCGGTTTTGCAGGTGCTTCCTTTGAGGTGGAGTTCGACGACGAGGTGTTTACACTTTCGGGTGCCGAGGCAGGTCCTGCATCAGCAGGTCTTCTGTTCACAAACCCCATGGACAGCGGAAAAACATCAAGCCCCGTGGGAATGACCTTCTTCAACACAAGCGATGTAACTGCAGACGGCGTTTTTGCAACCCTTACATTTGATGTTGACACAAATAAGGTTGAGGCAGGCGACTATGAGTTTACAATTGTAAGCAACGAGGAATCAGTAAGCACTCAGAACTTTAAGTATCTTGAACATGACACAGTAAACGGTGTTGTTACCGTTGCAGAGCCAAATCCCGATGAAGTGTTTACCTTCTCGGCAAGCGATGCACAGGTGCGTGCAGGCGACGAAGAGGTTGAAATTGACATTTCCGTAAAGAACAGCCCCGGCTTTGCAGGTGCTACCTTTGAAGTGGAGTTTGATGACGAAGCATTTACACTTTCGGGTGCCGAAGCAGGTCCTGCAGCAACAGGTTTTCTGTTTACAAATCCCATGGACAGCGGAAAAACAACAAGTCCTGTGGGAATGACCTTCTTCAATACAAGCGACATCACGGCAGACGGTGTTCTTGCAACTCTTACCTTCACAATAAACTGGGATGCCATTGAAATCGCAGACTATGATTTTACAATTGTTTCGGCCGAAGATTCAGTATCAAACCAGAAATTTGAAGAGCTGAGACATTTTACCGATGACGGCGTTGTTACCGTAATCGGAGAAACCTTCAGTAAGTACATCAAGCTTAACAGCTCCACCGTTACATATGACGGCGAGGTTCATAATCTTGAGCTTGCAGGTGAAAAGTATCTTCCCGAAAACTATACCGTTGAATATACCTGTGACGGTGAAGCGTTTGACGGTGCGGTTGATGCGGGCACATATAACATTGAAGCAGTTCTTAAAGCTCCCGGTTATAATAAAAAGACGTTTAACGCAACTCTTACAATCGCTCCCAAGGCACTTACTTACACAGGTAAGGTTGCTTCAAGAGAGTATGACGGTACAACAAATGTAAGCTTCACAACCAACGAGGTTTCGGGTATCGTTGAAGGCGATGATGTAACAGTTGATATTAATGCCCAAATGGCATCTGCGGATGTTGCAAAGAGCGTTGCGGTTAACGTAAGCTTTGATATGTACGGCGATGATGCAGGTAACTATACACTTCCCAAGACACCTTCTCTTAAGGCAGCCATTACAGCAAGAGAAATCACAGTAACTGCAAACGGCTCAAAGAAGGTTGGCGAAGAGGATCCTGTTCTCGAGCCTGAAATCGTAAGCGGCTCACTTGTTGAAGGTGACAAGTTTACCGGCGCAATAGCAAGAGATGCCGGTGAAGAGCCAGGCGTATATGCAACAAAGCAGGGCACATTGAAGCTCAGCTCCAATTATAAGCTCACATTTACAGCGGGTGAATTTGAGATTATCGACAGAGAGCCCCAGAACTTCAAAGCGTATATCACAATTGGCGACAATGACGGTGTTGATACCGTAGAGTACGGCAGTGATGATGATATTGGAATCACGCTTTGGTGCAAAGCACCCGAATGTGTTCCCGATGCAATTAAAAAGGCGGTAATCACTTCTTCAAATGATGATGTTGTAACCTTTGAAGAATTTGCACCGCAGAATATATTGATCACAGGTGCAGGCGAAGCTGTTATTACAGTTTATGTACCCGGTGATGATACATACGCTCCTGTTGAAATAAAGCTTCCCATAACCGTTACAAAGAGAGCACTCACAATTACCGCCGACAACAAGACAATGAAGGCAGGTAATGAAGTTCCCGAGTTTACATATACACTTGACGGCACAACGGCGGCAGGCGATTCGCTGAATGTTAATTTGTGGTTTGAAGGCGGAGAAGACATCGGCGAATACGAAATTTATGTTGATTACGAAATTGAAAACGCAGACAGCTATGATGTAACCGTAAACAACGGTATTCTCTCAATCATTGATAAGCTTCCTCAGGAAAACATTTCTATTTCAGATATTCCCGAAAGCTTAACCTACGGCGACGACGGCTTTACGGTTGGTGTTTTAACAAATGACGGAGCAGAGCTTATCGGCGAAGTTACACTTACATCAAGCAACCCCGATGTTTTGGCTGTTGACGGCTTCGACGTTGATGTAAAGAACGCAGGTAAAGCAACCCTTACAATTACAGCCAAGGGCGACGCAGATTATGCAGACTTCGTTTATACAAACGAAATTACAGTAAATAAGAGAGCTCTTACAGTTGAGGCAGATTCTGCTTTAAAGTATGTAGGTCAGGACGATCCCGAATTCACTTATGTAATTACCGAAGGCTCACTTGTTGAAGGCGATATCCTTACAGGTGCTCTCACAAGAGCAAGCGGCGAAACAGCAGGTAAGAAGTACGAAATCAAGCTTGGTACTCTTACTGCAGGCAACAACTATGAAATTACCTTTGTAAAGAATTATCTCTCAGTTCTTTCAAAGCTTGACCAGCAGATCGATATCGAAATGGTGACAGACGCTATTTACGGCGACTACGGTTTCCGCTATGATTTTGACAGTTATACAGGCGGAATCTGCAACAAGGACGGCGAATTTACAATTACTTCAAGCAACGAAGATGTAGCTTACGTCGAAGGCGATAGTGTATACATCAAGTTTGCAGGTAAGACAAACATCACAGTTTCGGTATCAGGTAACTATATGTTCAACGACTGGAGCAAAACTGCTGTTCTTACCGTTGCAAAGAGACCTTTGACAATTACTGCAAATGACGCATCCAAGAGAGTTGACGGAGACGATCCCGAATTCAGCTATGAAGTAGTGGGTGAAGCGGCTTACGGAGATACTCTTGAGGTTACCGTAAGCAGAGAAGCAGGCGAAGATATAGGCACATACGATATTGTTCCTTCCTATACTCTCACAAATGCCGATAGCTACGATGTAACAGTCAACAACGGCACATTTACAATCCTTGATAAGTATCCTCAGGAAAACATCAGTGTAACAGGTATTCCTCAGAGCGTAACCTACGGCGATGAAGGCTTTACTGTTGGAGTTGAAACAACAGACGAAGCACAATTCCTGGGTGAAGTTACACTTACATCAAGCAACCCCGATATTCTCGGCGTTGACGGCTTTGATGTTGACGTAAAGAATGCAGGTAAGGCAACTCTTACACTTACAGCTAAGGGTAACGCAGACTATGCAGATTACGTTTACACAAAGGAAATTACAGTTAACAAGAGAAATATCACAGTAAGTGCAGACGAAGTTTTCAAGTACGTAGGTCAGCAAGATCCCGAGCTCACCTACACCGTAACCGAAGGCACTCTTGTTGAGGGCGATGCCATCACAGGCGCACTTACAAGAACTAAGGGCGAAACAGCAGGTAAGAAGTACGAAATCAAGATCGGCACACTGACAGCAGGCGATAACTACAAGCTTACATATGTAAAGAACTACCTTAACGTTCTTAAGAAGCTTGACCAGAATGTAGTATTTACCGCACCCGCAAATGCAACCTATAAAGACGCAGACCTTGTATGGGGCTCTGATTGGGGTGTGTCTTTCGGCGATGACTATAACAGCGAAGCGGTTTTGAGCGTTGTTTCAAGCAACGAAAATGTTGCAAAGATCGGCGAAAACGATGCACTTGTAATCACAGGTGCAGGTAAGACAATCCTTACAGCAACCTTAGAAGGAAACTATATGTATAACGATTGGGAAAGCAAAGTTACACTTACCGTAGCAAAGAAGGCATTCTCAATCACGGCAAACGATGTTTCCAAGAAGATCGGCAACGAAGATCCCGTTCTTACCTATACACTTGAAGGCATTGAAGAAACAGATGACCTTGTTGTGACTCTCGTAAGAGAAGAGGGCGAAGCTTTAGGCGAGTACGATATCAATGTAACCTACACCATGGAAAATGCTGAAAGCTACAGCATAACCGTAAATAAGGGTACATTCACAATTATTGACAAGCTTCCTCAGACAATTACAGCTCCCGAAAA
This sequence comes from Eubacteriales bacterium, assembly GCA_045539625.1. Classification (GTDB taxonomy): domain Bacteria; phylum Bacillota; class Clostridia; order Oscillospirales; family CAG-382; genus UMGS1387. The sequence goes on from JAZQFS010000096.1 coordinate 21,487, forward strand.
GATAGAGCTTACCTACGGCGATGAAGCATACACTCTTGAAGCTGTAAGCGACCTTGAAGGCGCGGTTGTTGAATATGCACTTGAAAACGAGGACGTTGTAAGACTTACACAGGATAATAAGCTTGAAATCGTAGGTGCAGGCGAAGCTACAGTTACAGTAACTGCCGCAGGCAACGATGATTACGCAGATGCCGAAAAGGAAATCAAGGTTACCGTTCTTCCCAAGGAAGTAACTGTTTCAATTGATGCAGAATCAAACGAAATCTACTACGGCGGCTTCTTCACATACAGCATTGTATATACAGGTCTTGCATATGGCGAAACACAAGAAGATCTTGAAACAAAGGCTGTAATTGACTTAGAATATGAGGTAGGTACTTATACCTCTTACGCAAGCGGTGCCGAGTCAGGTAACTACACCTTTACATATCTTCCTTTCGAATATACAGTAAAGCCCGCTGAGCTGAAGATTTCCTCAATTTCCTTCTACAACAGAGAATTTGAAGCAGAAATGGACAACAAGATTCAGTTCATCAAGTTCGCAATAGGCGTTGTAAACGGAGTTCCCGAATTCTTCTTTGACGATTTCGACTTTGATATTCAGGCAGAAACCAAGGAGGAAATCACAGGCGCAGGTACATATAACGTACGCTTTACCGTAACCATTACAGGTAAGGATGCTGCAAACTACGTGATGGAAAATGACGGTAAGTACGGCTTTGATGCTGACGAATACACCGTTGAAATTATGGAAACCTACTCTGCAGAGGAATTGAAGGAGCAGCTTGCTGAGTTCCTCACAAATACTATCGTACAGGGTTCAATGAGCTCATTCGCCATTCCTCAGCTTCCCGAAGGCTTTGAAATTACTGTCAAAGAAGAAATTACAGACGGTGAAACTGTGGTAATTGACCGGTACGGTAACAGAGTATCCGATGTAACAGGTACCTTCCCCGTAACCTTCGTCATCACAGATAACACAGATCCCGAAAACTCTGTAAGCACCGAAATGGAATCAACCGTTACAGTAAACGAGCTTAGCCCCGTAAATGTTGTGGTTAATGCAGAAAACGGTACTGTTGAGGGTGCAGGTTCTTACACAATCCTTGATGATATTACACTTAAGGCGACACCTGACAGCGGTTATAAGTTCTCACATTGGGCAGTTGACGGCGAAAAGGTAAGCACTGATAAGACATATACCTTCAAAGCACTTGACCATATGAGAGAAGGCGGCTTCCAGATTATCTTCACCGCAGTATTCAAGAAGTCAGGCGGCGGAGGAGGCGGCGGTGGCGGCGGAGCTTCCACCACATACTACTACGTAACCTTCAATACCGATGATGAAACAAGCGAAAAGGTTAAGGTTGAAGGCGGCGATAAGGTGGCAAAACCCGCAGATCCCGCAAAGGACGGCTTCGTATTTGAAGGCTGGTTTACAGATGTAAACTTCACAACCCTCTATGACTTCAACAAGGCTGTTTCCAAGAGCTTTGACCTTTATGCAAAGTGGACTGAAGAAAAAACCGACGACGGTAAGACAGAGGACGGCAAGGAAGACGACAAAGAAGACGGCAAGCAGGACGAAACTGAAAAGTGGACAAATCCCTTTACCGATGTGAAGGAAGATGACTGGTTCTATGCATCTGTTGAATATGCTTCAAACAAGGGCTTGTTCAAGGGTATGACAGAAACCACCTTCGGTCCTTCCGAGCTTCTTACAAGAGCAATGCTTGTAACTGTTCTCTACAGAGCAGAAGGTGAGCCTGAGGTTGCTGAAAAGGCAGATTTCACAGACGTTGCAGACGAGGCTTACTATGCAAAGGCTGTTGCATGGGCAAAGGCAAACGGCATTGTTAACGGCATGACTGTTACAGAGTTTGCTCCCGATGTAAATATCACAAGAGAGCAGATTGCAACAATCATATTCAGATATGCAGCATTCAAGGGAATGAATGCGGTAACATTGGAAGAAAACCTCCACTTTGACGATGCAGATACCATTTCTCCTTATGCAATATCCGCTCTTAACTGGGCAGTTGGTTCGGGACTGATGAAGGGCAGAACAGAAACTACCATCAATCCTCGTGACAATGCAACAAGAGCAGAAGCAGCTACAATTCTCATGAGATACTTTACTGAAATTGCTCAGTAAATAGCTGTTAACTTTAAACTTAAGAGACCGAGTTTTTTAGAACTCGGTCTCAGACTGTCGCAAAACCATTATGAAAGTTTAGGTCAAGCCTTTTCAAAGGCTTGCAGTTTCCAAAGACAGCGTCTTTGTTCGCCGTCCGCAGACGGCGAAACTCCTTATGCTTCATAA
>JAZQFS010000097.1:0-38936 GCA_045539625.1 Eubacteriales bacterium
TGCCTGCGTTGCGGCACAGTATTTTGACGTGCCCGTTGTCTTTGCTAAAAAGGCAAAAAGCAAAAATATTGACGGCGATATTTACACAAGCACCGTCGAATCCTTTACATACGGCAAATCCTACGATATTACCGTTTCAAAAAAATTTATTCTTGAAGGAGAAAGCGTGCTTATCATTGATGACTTTCTTGCAAACGGCAAGGCGTCTTTAGGTCTTATCGACATCGTAAAAAAAGCGGGAGCTACTGTTGCAGGTGTGGGCATTGCCATAGAAAAGGGATTTCAGAACGGCGGCAAGATGCTTAAGGATATGGGCATAAATCTTCACAGCCTAGCCGTTATAAAGTCAATGGACGACGAAGGAAATATTGAATTTGAAGACTGAAACCGAGCCGCATTATGCGGCTTTTCTTAAAGCTGGAGGAGCAATATGATAAGACCAAGCTACTATCTCATTAATCAAACCCATTTGTTCGAAGGCTGGCATGACGGCATGAGTTCCGGATGGAACTATGACAACCGCGGTGCTAAAAAAATGCCTATTGACAAAGGGCCATACACAATCAGCAACATAAGCGGTGAATTCCCGACTGCCATTATACGAGAAATGCAAACTGCTAAGGAAGGAGTTTTCACTTTAGAGGACAGCGTAACATTTTCCGACGGCTTTGACGGTTTTGTTATGTCACTGTATGACGAAAATGAAAAGGATGCAGTTAGAATTATTACTAAAGGCGGTGCTTTCAAAGCACTCGGAGCTAGCAACGATTATGTAACTCTTTTCAAGCCTGAAGAAACAAAAGGAAAATTCTGGTTCAGCATTACTGTCGACTATGATGAGGACACCGTAAGCTATTACATAAATTCCGTATGGCGTGCCACCCTTCCCGTTCTTGCCAAGAGCTTTAAGTTTCTCAAAATCGGAACACTTGAAGGACATATTCTCGGTGTTGAGCCTTCGGGAGCAATTGACTTATATGCAAACTTTCCGCTTTGCGATTCTTTTCAGCACATGCCTGTCGGCTCGGTTCATCCTGCGTGGCTGACAACAGGAAATGCAGGCATTACCGACAGAGATGACCTGCAGCTATTATCGGAACATGGTACTGAGTCAACAGCATACAGAAAATTCGACAAGCAAAACGGAAAGCTCCTTCTTGAAACATATCACTTCAACTACTCAAACGGCGGTGAAACAATACTTGAGGCAAGATGCGGCAAAAATGTACTTTTTACTGTTTCAACAAAAAATAAAGAGCTTTATCTTAACGGCAAGAAGGTAAGACATTTCCTTGATGAAATGTGGTACCGATTCCGCTTTGAGTTTGATACCAAAAACGGAAAAGGCACATTCAGTGTCAACAGCAAGAAGCCGTACAGCTTTGAATTTGATAAAGGCGGAATTGACGGTCTTTTCTACGTTTCAAAGGACGGTGCTGATTTACGCATTGACAACCTCAAGCTCCGGCATGTATTTGAATACGATGATTACTGTCCCGAACCTATTCCACCAAAAGGATACGGAGAATATACAGTCGGCATGAACATGTGCTCACTGTGGCACACAGGCTGTCATGCAGGCTGGGATTTCATCACCCCATTTGCCGAAAACAAGCCTGTACTCGGATACTACGATGAAGGTCTGCCTGAGGTTGCAGATTGGGAAATCAAATTCATGGTTGAAAACGGCATTACCGCACAGTTTTACTGTTGGTACTTAGGCGGCGACAACGACAGACCGTTAAAGAAAACAAGACTTTCAGATGCACTTGTTGACGGATTTATGAATGCAAAGTATTCACACTTGATAAACTTTGGTATTCTCTTTGAAGCACAGTCAACTCCTGCTTCTCCCGAAGCCTTCAAGAGATACGTAGTTCCCTTCTGGATTGAAAACTTTTTCAACGATGAAAGATATGTAAAAATCGGCAACAAAGCGGTTATATGCGTGTATGCACTACCACAGATTGTAGCACGCTTCGGCGGTGACAGTGCTGCAGTCAAGGATTGTATGAACTATCTTCGCGAAGAAGTTAAAAAGCTTGGCTACGAGGATCTGATTATTTTCTCAGATTGCCACGACGGTCAAATGATTGTCGACTGCGGAATTGATGCTATGTATGTCTACGGATGGCTCAGAGAAGGCTGTGATCCCGATTATCAGATTAAGGGAATTGAATCAAGACTTAATGACGGCGTAACACCCCACTTTATTCCCACTGCTTCAACAGGCTTTAACCGTCTTCCCTGGGACACTGAACGTTCACCATGTATCAGCGTTGAGGATTGGCGCTACCTTCTCAAGCACTTTCGTGATGTATTTCTGCCTTCCTTCAAGGACAAGCCTGTGTGGACACATAAGTTTATTATGCTTTCAAACTGGAATGAGTACGGCGAAGGAACTTATATCTGTCCGTCGGGACTTAATGAATTCGGATACGTTGAAGGAGTACGCGATATTTTCACTCAAGGCTTTGAAAACGGCTTCAATCCCAACATCAAGCCTACACCAAATCAGTTAAAACGACTTTCAACTCTTTATCCGCAGGACAGAAAAACTCTTCGCGGTCTTGAAGCAAAACCACTGTCTAAAAATATTCTCGATGAAGTATCCTTGTCTGACTACAAAACAATTCTGGATATTAAGCCCACCATTAACAATTGGCATATCGAGCAGGCAGACGTAAAAGATAATAACAACTCTCTGTTGCTTTGTGCCACTGATACCGATGCAAAAATGACATACACAGGTGAGCTTAATTACGACTGCAACGATATAACGGCGTTAAGAATAGTGATTGACACAAGTATTCCTCAGGGGCTCGTAGTTTACTATATTACCGATGAACATCCAAATTGGTGCCGTGAAAACAAGGCATGGATTCAGATTACACCCGGTAAAAAGGAATACTTTGTAAAGTTTAAGGCAGGAGCAAGACGAGCACGTCCATATTTTTCAAACTCGGTTCTCCCCAACTTTACAGGCAAGCTTTTAGGCTTTAGAATTGACCCGTCAGACAGAGTCGGTGTAAAATCTGAAATCTTTGAATGTCAGCTTATTTCAACATCTTCAAACAAAATTACAGATCACCTTTATATCAACGGACAGGATATGGTTCTTGACAATGATATCGTTGTAGAAAACGGTCATGTGCTTGTGCCCGTTTTCCCAGAAAGAAACATTCTTTACAGACTTAATGCATTCTATAAGTACAATCACTCAAAGAAGTTGTTTTCACTTTATGCAAATCATGCATCCATTATCTTTGAGCTTGGCACAAGAAACGCTTACATCAACGGCGAAAAAACAGTTCTTGACTGCGTGCCCTTACTTGATAACGGTCTTCCTATGGTTCCCTTTGACATTATTTGTAAGACCTTTGGCTATACCTTTGAAGAAAAAGACGGCAACTACTATGTAACCACTCCGTTTGACAAATAAAGGAGACACCAATGAAAAGACCAGCATACTATCTAATAAGCCAGCATTTTCACAACATGAGCTGGCACGACGGCGTTGGCTCGGCTTGGAATTATGACGGCAGAGGTGCAAAGAAACTGCTGACCGACAGAGGTCCTTATACCCTTACCAATATTTCGGGGGAATTTCCAACGTCCTACACACGTGAAATGCAAACCGCCAAGGAAGGTGTATTTACCCTTGAAACAACCGTCGTATTCTCAGGAAATTTTGACGGATTTGAAATGTGTCTTTATGATGCCGAAGAAAACAATGCCATGAGAATTATCACAAGAAACGGTGAATTTGCCGCTCTCGGTGCCGACAATCAGTACATTTCCCTTTACAAGCCCGAAAGCACCACAGGCGACTTCAACTTTGAAATCACCCTTGACTTTGACGAGCAGACAATCACCTACTACATCAATCAGATGTGGCGTGCAACGCTCCCTCTTCTTGAAAAGAGCTTTAAGTTTCTGAAATTCGCAACGCTGGAGGGTTACAAAACACAGGTTGAAGTAAAGGAAAAAATAGACTTTTACGCAAATTATCCCGTGTGTGACAGCTTTGTTCACTTTCCCGTCGGCTCATTCCCCCACACATGGAAGAAAAAAGGAAACTGCTACATCAACGGCGATGATGAGCTTGTGCTTAAGTCAGCAAAAGGCAAAAAATCTGTTGCCAAAAAGGAAATAAAGCCTCAGAAGGGCAATATTCTTTTCAATACCTACTATTTTAATTATACAAACGGAGCAAAAACATCTCTTGACGTAAAACACGGAAAGACCGTTCTTTTCAACGTAACAAGCGAAAACGGAAGATTATATCTAAACGGCAGCGACCTGCGCCATTTTCTTGACGAAATGTGGTACAGACTCCGCTTTGAGCTTGACACAAAAAAAGGCAAAGGCGTCCTGTATGTCAACAGCAAAGAGCCTTATCAGTTTACCTTTGAGCCTATGTCAATAGACTGTCTTGAATATTCAGCCTTTGACGGTGCAGAATTAAGAATTGACAACGTACAGATGGAGTACATCTTCGAATACTCCGACTACTGTCCCAAACCCGTTCTGCCAAAAGGCTACGGCGATTACACGATAGGTATGAATATGTGCTCGCTGTGGAAGACAGGTCACCACATCGGTTGGGACTGCATAACACCCTACCCCGAAGCAAAACCCATACTCGGCTACTATGACGAAGGTCTGCCTGAGGTAAGTGACTGGGAAATAAAGTTTATGGCAGAGAACGGCGTAAACACCCAGTATTACTGCTGGTATTTGGGAGCAGACAACAATAAGCCCATCAAAAAAACAAGGCTTTCCGATGCACTTGTTGACGGCTTTATGAATGCAAAATACTCCGACCTTCAGCAGTTCAGCATTATTTTTGAGGCAGGAAACAGCCAGCCTGCATCAAGTGAAGCTTTCAGAAGATACATTGTTCCCTTCTGGATTGAAAATTTCTTCTCTGACAGGCGGTTTGCACGTATTGACAATAAGGCAATTATGTGCTTATATGCAATTCCAAAGCTCATTGCGTGCTTCGGCGGTGCAGACAAGCTGAAGGAAGAGCTTGACTATTTAAGAGGCGAAGTAAAAAAGCTTGGCTACGATGACCTTATATTATTTACAAACCAAACTCCTTCCAAGCAGATGGTTGACGTTGGAATTGACGCCTGCTACACCTACGGCTGGGGACGTGAAGGCTATGACCTTGATTATCAGCTTCGGTGCCACGAAAATATGGAGCAGTTATCCCACTTTACCCACTTTATCCCCACAGCCTCAACAGGCTACAACAGAATCCCGTGGGATACCGAAAGGTCGCCCTGCATAAGTGTTGCCGACTTCAAGGCACTGCTTTACCACTTCAGAGACAAGCTTCTTCCCAAATATAAAGACCGTCCCAAGTGGGTGCAAAAGTTCATAATGCTTTCCAACTGGAACGAGTTCGGCGAGGGCACTTACATTGCACCAAGCGGACTTAATGAATTCGGCTACCTTGAATGTGTAAGAGAAGTATTCACAGGCGGTTGCGGCAACAATGCGGAAACCAACATAAAGCCCACGGCTAATCAGCTTAAACGTCTTTCCACCCTGTACCCTCAGGACAGAAAGATTATACGCTGTGTTGAGAGAAAGCCTCTTTCAAAAAACGCTTATATTCATAAAGCGCAGCTTGAGGAGCTTCTCGATATGACTCCCGATCTTCAGAACTGGACGCCCGAAAACTGCACGCTTATTGACGGCGGCGTAAATCTTAAAAACATATCCACAACGCAGGACGCAAAATTTGTGTACAACGGCTCTTTAGGCTTTGACTGCGACACCGCAAACGCCGTATACATAAAGATGTACAGTAACTATCCTGCGGGACTTAACATTTATTATACAACAAGCGACCACCCCGACTGGGCACGTCTTCAGGTAGTGAACGAAAGAGTAAATAAGGGTGTGCACGAGTACATCTTGCCTTTACGCAACGACACAAGACGGGTGCGTCCGCTGAAGCTTGGAAACGGCTGCAGTACAAACTACACGGGAAATCTTATGCAGTTAAGAATAGATCCCAACTGCAGCACCAACGTCACAAGCGAGTTTTACGAAATCAAGCTTTGCCGTATCAAAACAGAAGAGATGACAAACCACATCTTCATTGACGGCTTTGACCTTGTGCTTGACAATGACATTGTGTGGGACAACGGTCACCCACTTGCTCCCGCTTATCCCGAAAGAATGTTTATGTACAAGTTCAATGCATCATTCAAGTGGAATCCCCACAAGAAAATACTTCTTCTCATGGCAAACCACGCATCTGTTGAATTTTATCTCGGTACAACAAAAGCAAAAATCAACGGCGAGACGGTAACTCTTGACTGTCTTCCCTTCTTTGACAACGGACTGCCGATGATTCCCGTTGACATTCTGTGCAAAACATTTGGTTACGACTACAAAGTGAAGGACGGCAATATTTACATTACTACGCCATTTGCAGAATAAAAAAATACAAAGAAAAGGTGCAAATCCAATTTGGAGATGCACCTTATTTTCATTATTTAAGCCCCAGAAGCTTAACAGCATTTTCGCCGAGAATCTTCTTGTTTATTTCGTCCGAAAAGCCGTATGAAAACAGCTTTTCCATAGATTTGTAATGTCTTTCCCAAGGACTGTCGCTGCCGAAAAGGAATTTGTCAAAGCCGTGTGTCTCAAAAATTCTGTGTCCGATTTCATTGTCGAGAATTGCCTCGGTGTTGGTCATAGATGTATCAATGTACATATTTTTGTGAGGCTTTACCCTGTCGGCAAAATCACGCCACAGGTCGTACCCACCCATATGTGCACACACAAAGGTGGTATCGCAGAATTCACTTACAACCTTTTCAATAAGCTCGGGCGTTCCGTGGTACGGAGGACGGTAGGCAACGTCGCCGCCGCAATGAAGAAGCACTATCATACCAAGCTCGCCACACTTCTTGTAAATTTCCTTTACCCTGTCCTCGTCAATGTAAAAATCCTGATATTCGGGGTGCATCTTTATTCCCTTAACACCCGCCTTGTGAAGTCTTTCGATTTCAGAAAGTGCCGTATCACTGCCGGGATATACTGAGCCGAAAGGAATTATTCTGCTGTTTTCAAGCAGTGAAATTGCAAAATTGTTTACATTTGTTTCCTGCCCCGGTTTTGTTGCAATGCTTAGAACAACGCACTTGTCAACGCCGTCCTCGTCCATGCTGTGAATAAGCCCGGATATTTTGCCGTCATTTTTGGGTGGCATACCGCCAAGCTCATACAGATGGGACACCGCCCTGTCTGCAAGTGTATCGGGAAATGCGTGTGTGTGAAAATCGATTACCAAGTTCAGTCTTTCCTTTCCTTAATGCAGGAACGGTTGTAGTATTTTATGCAGTCAAGCACCTTACTGCATCCGCTGAAGTATAATGCCGTTGATTGGCTGTTGTCGCCTTTTGGAACAAGCATAACGTACATATCGCCGTAGTTTTTGTTGCATGCATATATTTCCTTTGCTTTTCCGATAATGCCGTGTGCGCCGCCCACATATGTAACAGTCTCGGCATCGGCAATTCTGATTTCCGCAAGCTTTTTTCTTATGCTTTTTCCGTAAATTACATCTATTTTCATTGTTCCCGAAGCGATTGTATATTCAAACTCACGCTTTGTCTTGGAAAACACAATAATTTCAAGTCCTATTACCACAACAAGCCATAGAAAAAGTACCTGAGGTATTTTTGACAGCAGTCCCAAAAAAGCACCTATCAATACAGCTCCCGCCAGCAATGCAACAAGGCGTATGATTATCACCTTTTTATCAGCCTTTGCTTTTACAAGATACTCGCAATAGCCGGGTGTAAAGCCCTCGTGTGTACTCTGTGCCAAAACAATCACTCCGTTTCTGTATTTACCGTACAATTATAATGCCGGACAAGGGAAAAGTCAAGTTGTTTTTAGAAAAAATGTCGCAAAAAGCGAAATTGAGTAAATTATTACATTTTTGAAAAATAGTACAAAAAAACATTGCAAAAAGAACACAACTGTACTATAATAATTTGTAATAGATATATATTTTGAAAGGATGCAAAAGAATGAAGGCAGTTATTACAGTTACCGCAAAGGACACAAAAGGCATTATAGCAAAAGTAAGCGCAAAGCTTTTTGAGTACGGTGCAAATATTCTTGACATCTCACAGAGCATTGTAGGTGAATACTTCGCCATGATTATGCTGGTTGAAATGTCAAGCAAGGACAAGAAATTCCTTGAAATGAGCGACGCTTTAAAGGAGCTTGGCAAAGCTGAAGGGCTTGTGATTCAGGCAATGCACGAGGACATCTTCAACTCTATGCACAGAATTTAAGAGGTGCAATATGATTAATACCAAAGATATTCTTGAAACCATAAATATGATTAACGAGGAGCACCTTGACGTAAGAACCATTACCATGGGTATTTCCCTTCTCGACTGTGCCGCAGGAACAGCAGAAGAAACCTGTGACAACATATATGACAAAATCACATCCTACGCAAAGGATCTTGTAAAGACAGGTGAGGACATTGAAAAGGAATACGGTATTCCCATAATTCATAAACGTATTTCCATTACTCCCATATCCCTTGTCGGCGGTCTTAAGACAAAGGAAGACTACATTCTTGCGGCAAAGACACTTGACATGGCGGCAAAAGCCGTGGGTGTAAACTTCCTCGGTGGCTTTTCTGCACTTGTTCAGAAGGGTATGACAAAAAATGATTTAGCCTTTCTTGATGCCGTTCCCGAAGCACTGGCGTGCACCGAGAGAGTGTGCTCATCTGTCAATGTAGGCTCAACAAGAACAGGAATAGATATGGATGCTGTCAACAAGTGCGGACATATTGTAAAGGAGCTTGCCTACCTTACACGTGACAACTACTCCATCGGCTGTGCAAAGTTTGTTGTATTTGCCAACGTTCCCGAAGACAACCCGTTTATGGCAGGTGCTTTCCACGGCGTTGGCGAGCCTGAGGTTGAAATTAATGTTGGCGTATCGGGACCGGGTGTTGTAAGAGCGGCTATTGAAAAAGCAGGAAACTGCAATCTTTCAGAGCTTGCCGACATCATCAAAAAGACAGCCTTTAAGGTTACTCGCATGGGACAGCTTGTTGCCTGCGAAGCATCAAAGAGACTTGGCGTTCCTTTCGGAATTGTTGACCTCTCCCTTGCTCCCACACCTGCCATCGGCGACTCGGTTGCACAGATTCTTGAAGCAATGGGTGTCGAAAGATGCGGCACACACGGAACAACTGCAGCTCTTGCAATGCTCAACGATGCCGTAAAAAAAGGCGGTGCTATGGCATCAAGCCACGTTGGAGGACTTTCGGGCGCATTTATTCCCGTGTCCGAGGATCAGGGTATGATTGATGCAGTAAAGCTTGGAGCACTTACAATTGAAAAGCTTGAGGCTATGACCTGCGTTTGCTCGGTAGGACTTGATATGATAGCAATTCCCGGCGACACGCCCGAGGAGACAATCTCAGCCATCATCGCTGACGAAGCGGCAATCGGTATGATTAACAACAAAACAACTGCTGCACGTCTTATTCCCGCATACGGAAAAGGCGTTGGCGATATGGTGGAATTCGGAGGTCTTCTCGGATACGCTCCCATAATGCCCGTCAACACCTTCAAAAGCGACAATTTTGTAAAACGCGGCGGTAGAATTCCTGCCCCCATTCACAGTCTTAAAAACTGATAAAGGAGAAGAATTATGGCTATTATTTATGACGAGAGCAAAAAGCTCTATCATCTTATGACACCCAAGTCCTCTTACATCATCGGTCTGCAGGCAGGAAAGCTTCCCGTAAATGTATATTACGGCAAAAGACTTGACAATACCGAGGGCGTAGTTGATGCAATATGCAGATTCCACGCAAGCGGAGGCCCGTCTGATTACGATACAGGCGTTCAGGGAGAAGCTCTTTATCACGAGTATCCTACCTTCGGAAGCACCGACCTTCGTACTCCTGCATTCCACGCAGTATACAAGGACGGAAGCAGAGTTACAAAGCTTCAGTTTGTGACTCACAGAATTATTGACGGCAAGCCCCGTCTTGAAGGTCTTCCCGCAACCTATGTAGAAAATGACAGCGAAGCTCAGACACTTGAGCTTGAATTCAAGGACGAGCTTTTCGGTCTTGTTATAGTTCTCAGATACACCGCCTTTAACGATTTTGATGCTATCGCAAGAAGCGTATATGTTAAAAACGAGGGCGACGGCGACATAAACATCAAGTCAATTATGAGCGCAAGCCTTGATTTTGACAGAGATGACTTTGACTTTATTCACCTGTACGGTCTCTGGGCAAGAGAAAGACACGTAGAACGCAAGCCACTTTTCTACGGCAAGACAAGCATACAAAGTGCAAGAGGCTCAAGCTCACACCATCACAGTCCTTTCTTTGCTCTTGCCCAAAAGAATGCAACCGAGAATCAAGGGGACATTTACGGCTTCAGCTTTGTATACAGCGGTAACTTTGAGGCAGGCGCCGAGGTTGATACACTTGGCAACACAAGAGCTTATATGGGTATCAATTCCTTTGATTTCAACTGGCTTCTTAAGAACGGCGAAGACTTTACCGCACCCGAAGTTATACTTGTATACTCCGCTGACGGTATAGGCGGTATGTCAAGAACATATCACAAGCTTTACAGAACACGCCTTGCAAGAGGCAAATACAGAAACGCCGACAGACCTGTTCTTATCAACAACTGGGAAGGTACATACTTCAACTTTGACGAAGAGAAGATTCTTAACATTGCCTCCCGTGCTAAAAAAGGCGGCGTTGAGCTTATGGTGCTTGACGACGGCTGGTTCGGCAAGAGAAACGATGACAAATCATCTCTCGGCGACTGGTTTGTAAACTATGAAAAGCTGCCGGGCGGCATTGACGGACTTGCAAAGAAAATCAATGACCTTGGCATGAAGTTTGGTCTTTGGTTTGAGCCTGAAATGATTTCTCCTGTCAGCGAGCTTTACGAAAAGCATCCCGACTGGTGTCTGCACATTAACGGCAGAGGCAGAAGCGTTGGCAGATGGCAGTTAGTTCTCGACCTTTCAAGAAAAGATGTTCAGGACTACATAATTGACTTTTTAACCGAGCATCTTACAAAGGCAAACATCTCCTACATAAAGTGGGATATGAACAGATATATGTCCGAAATCGGCTCAGACCTTTTACCTGCAGAAAGACAGCAGGAAACGGTTCACAGATATATGCTCGGTCTTTACAGAGTACTTGAAACGATTGTAACACGCTTCCCTGATGTTCTCTTTGAAGGCTGTGCAAGCGGCGGCGGACGATTTGATGCAGGTATGATGTACTACTTCAGTCAGTACTGGACAAGCGACGACTCCGATGCCATCGAACGTCTTTACATTCAGGAAGGAACAAGCCTTGCTCTTCCTTGCATCTTTATGGGCTCACACGTCAGCGAATGTCCCAACCACCAGACAGGCAGAACAAGCCCCATGCAGACAAGAGGCTACGTTGCTCTTCCCGGCACCTTCGGCTATGAGCTTGACGTAACAAAGATGACCGACGAAGACTTCGAAGAAATGAAAAAGCAGGTTACACTCTTTAAAGAGCTTCGCCACGTCTTCCATCAGGGTGATATGTACCGTCTTGTTTCTCCATTCACAACCAATAACTGTGTATGGGAATATGTTGCCGAGGACAAGAATACCGTTGCTGTTATCAGCACAAGAGTTAAACAGACTCCGTCAACAAGAAATCTTAAAGTGCGCCTTGAAGGCCTTGAGGAAAATGCCGTGTACAAGCACAGACAGACAGGCAAGACATACAGCGGTGCAGTTCTTATGAACAGCGGCTTTATTTTCACAAACAGAGGCGATTTTTCAAGCGAGCTTGCTGTATTTGACAAAATCGACTGATTTCAGCACAATATAACAATATTGCTATTATTTGACAAAAGTTTGTAAAACATACTCGAGATTATTACAAATTTGCTTTGTTAAGCAATTGTAAATTACACTGATATTCAGTGAATATTTATCAAATTATACTGTTTTTTAGAGGGAAGTAATTAAATCACTTCCCTTTTGTCTATTGAAATCAGGCTTTCAATGTGCTATAATAGTATCGTTGAATGTAAATTCGGCATATACTTAAAGAAAGGAGGAAAACAAGTGAGCATTAACACAATATTGCTTTTTGATACGTCACACACAATTGCAAAGCCGCTGATTGACAGCTATAACACACCTTGGGAAATATTACCGCATATTAAGGATTTTATAATTGAAGCCGGCAAAAAACTGCCCGCCGACCTGTATGATGAGGTTTCGGAAAACGTATGGATAGCAAAGAGTGCTGTCATTGCACCCACATCTGTAATTAACGGTCCTTGCATTATTGACGAAAATGCTGAAATACGCCACTGCGCCTTTATAAGAGGTAGTGCAATCGTTGGTAAAAACGCAGTTGTGGGAAATTCGACAGAGCTGAAAAACTGCATACTTTTTGACAATGTACAGGTTCCCCACTTTAACTACATCGGCGACAGTATCCTCGGCTACAAGTCCCACTTGGGTGCGGGCGCCGTAACGTCAAACGTAAAAAGCGACAAAACACCTGTAACGGTTAAATGTGACGACAGCAAAATTGAAACGGGACTTAAAAAGTTCGGTGCAATGGTTGGAGATTTCACAGAGGTCGGCTGTAACAGCGTTCTGTGTCCGGGAACTGTTCTTGGCAGAAACTGCACCGTTTATCCCACAAGCTGTGTAAGAGGATATGTTAAAGAAAACAGCATCTTCAAAACAGGCGGCAAGGTTGTCACAAAGCAGTAAAACACACATCTTTATCCGCACAGTTTGGAGTGCGGACGTATAAGTAAAGGGCACAGGTATTATAAGCCTGCAATGCTTTAGCGCCAGACCGCAAAAAAGCGGTAACGAGGTAAGAGATTATCGAAAATTCGGCGGATGTCTCTTCGGATAAGGTGCAGCCGTTACATTTGCTACAAAGCACTTATGTGTACAAAAAGCAAATGACGCACTGAAAAAATATTTTTTAAGGTCTGAGGCACCCAAAAGTCGCAGGTCTTTTGGAGTTATGCATATGTGCGGAATAATCGGTTATACAGGCACAAAAAGTGCCGTTCCCGTTTTGCTTGAAGGTCTTGAAAGGTTGGAATACCGAGGCTATGATTCAGCAGGAATTGCTTTAAGCGAAAACGGTTTTATCAGTGTTTACAAATCTAAGGGCAGATTGTCCTGCCTAAAATCAAAGCTTGCCGAGCTTGACAAGCTGCCGACCTCTACATGCGGTATCGGTCATACAAGATGGGCAACCCACGGCGAGCCATCTGACATCAATTCACACCCTCACGGCACGGATAATGTTTCCATCGTTCACAACGGCATTATCGAAAACTATTCTTTTCTTAAGGACGTACTTATAAAAGAAAACGGCTACAGCTTCTCGTCTGAAACAGATACGGAAGCGGCTGCCTTGACAATAGACTATTTTTACAGAGAATGCGGCGATCCTTACGAGGCAATGAGAAAAGCAATAAATGCTCTTGAAGGCTCATATGCCATTGCGGCTGTTTTCAAAGGACATAGCGGTAAAATCTTTGCTGCAAGAAAAGACAATCCCCTTATCATTGCAGTATCCGACGAGGGCAACTTTATTGCCTCCGACATTCCTGCCGTGCTTAAGCACACAAGAAAATACTACCACCTTTACGAAGGTGAAATTGCCGAGGTGACAGCCACCTCCGTTTCCATCTACAACAGCGAAAACGAGCCTGTGGACAGAGCACTTGAAAAGGCTGACTGGGATATGGAAGCTGCCGAAAAAGGCGGTCACCCTCACTTTATGATAAAGGAAATCGGCGAAGAACCTGACAGCATCGTTAAAACTCTCCGTCCCAGAATTTCGGAGGGACTTCCCTGCTTTGACAACGTTCTCAGCGACGAAAAGCTGTGTTCATTTGATAAAATCCACATCATCGGCTGCGGAACGGCAATGCACGCAGGACTTGTAGGAAGCTTTGCAATTGAAAACCTTGCCAGAGTTAGCACAAATGTTGAAATTGCTTCGGAATTCAGATACAAAAACCCCATTTTAAACAAAAACGAGCTTGCGATAATCATTTCGCAGTCAGGGGAAACCGCCGACACTCTTGCAGCCTTGAAGCTTGCAAAGAAGAACGGACTTTTCACACTTGCCATAGTAAATGTAGCAGGCTCAACAATTGCAAGAGAAGCGGATTGCGTCCTGTACACCTGGGCAGGACCTGAAATTGCAGTTGCAAGCACAAAGGCTTACACAGTTCAGATAAGCCTGCTCTACCTGTTTGCCATACGCCTTGCATATGCCAAAGGCAAGCTTTCCGAAAAGTCGGCAGCGGAATACACAGATGAGCTTATAAATAAAGCGCCGACGGCACTTCGAGAGGTTTTCGCACTTTCCGACAAATGCCGCAAAGTCGCAGACACTCTTAAAGGCGAATCTGATATATTCTATATGGGCAGAGGTCTCGACTATGCCCTGTCAATGGAAGGCTCACTGAAGCTTAAGGAAATATCCTACATTCATTGCGAAAGCTATGCCGCAGGTGAGCTGAAACACGGTACAATTTCACTTATTACAAACGGCGTACCTGTTATTGCCCTTGCAAACAGCGACAGTCTATTTGACAAAACCATGAGCAACATAAAAGAAGTTCGTTCAAGAGGAGCAATGGTTGTCATCGTCTGCCGTGAGAAGGATGTAAGCAGAATTCCCGAAGGACTTGCGGATGAAATTATCGCCGTACCTTCACTTTCGGAGCTGTTTATGGCAATACCCGTATCAACGGTAACACAGCTTATCGCTTACCACACCTCGGCTCTTTTGGGGTGTGACGTAGATAAGCCGAGAAACCTTGCGAAATCCGTAACGGTTGAATAAAACAGCATTATTCGTCTTGTTCTTTTGCCCTGCTTCCGATTTTTCGGTTGTGGGGCTTCCTTTTTAATAAGCATATAAAAGCAAAAAAATCTGCCTCAATCGAGACAGACTTTTCTGTTATGTAACGAATTACTGCTTATCCTTAAGCAAATCTCTGATTTCTGTGAGAAGCTTTTCCTCAGCAGAGGGTTCAGGCTCGGGTGCAGGCTCTTCAGCCTTCGCTTCTTCTTCCTTCTTAAGACGCATATTCTTAGCAGAATTAAGCACCTTAACAAACACAAACACAGAAAGTGCAATAATGAGAAAATCGATAATAAACTGAATAAATGTACCATATCTTACTGCATTTTCAGCCGTAACAACAACGCCTGCTTCGTCAACAACCGCTTCAGTGAGCACATACTTAAGATCGGATACGCTGATACCGCCTGTGAGCATACCCACAAGAGGCATAATAATGTCTGCAACAAGTGATTTTGTGATGTTACCGAAAGCTGTAGCAATAACAACACCGACAGCCATATCAACAACGTTGCCCTTGTTGATAAATTCCTTGAATTCCTTGAAAAGTTTCATTTTTTCCACTCCTTTAAATTATTTTTTATTATAAACCTCAGGTTTAAGAACACCGACATAAGGAAGATTTCTGTATTCCTCGTTATAATCAAGACCGTAGCCGACAATGAATTCATCAGGGATAATAAAGCCCTGATAGTCAATTTTTACATCTTTTTTGCGTCTTTCGGGCTTGTTGAACAGTGCACAAAGCTTTACTGAATGTGCATTCATCTTATTTTTAAGGTGGTCGAGCAGCCAAGAAAGCGTGTTGCCTGTGTCAAGAATATCTTCGATAACAATAACATTGAAGTTGGATAAATCCTCGTAATCGGGATTTGCCTTAAGAGAAATGACACCGCCTGATTCAGTACCGCTTCCGTATGAGGAAACCTTGATAAAATCAATCTCGGCTCTCAGGTTAAATTCCTTCATAAGGTCACTCATAAATACAACAGCGCCCTTTAAAGTACCCATAATAAGCACCTTTTTGTCGGAATCCTTGTAATCCTCTTCCATCTGCTTTGCAATTCTCTTGACAGCGCCTCTGATTTCTTCTTCAGAAACAAGCACCTTTGCTATATCGTTTTCGTAATTCATAACAATCTCCTTTACGTTCTCTCGTTTCTTTCACGCTCCGCCTGTGACATTCTAAGATACACAGGTGACAGACTGTCGCAATCAACTGCCGAGTCAATGTGCAAAAGCGTACTCTTTGCAACAGAAACGCCATTCTGGAAGGTCTTATCATAACCGATAAATTTAACTTTCAGCCCGTCAAAGCCCTCCGTCTTTTCAAACAATGACAAGGCAAGCTCTGCACCGTCCCCTGTAAGAAAGATTTTTCTGTCCTTGTATTTTTCACAAAGCTCTGCAAACAAATCCTTATAATCTATCGCTCTGTCCTCGCAAAGACGTGTTATTTTGCCATCAGACGACTTTTCAAACAAAGCGTTGTAAAACTGATTTCTCCTTGCATCCATACAGGGACAGATAATGCTTCCATCTTGTTCACCGTCGCCGTTAAAGGCAAGTGCTTCAAGTGCCGACACCGACACACACTTTGTCTTTTCACTGCCGAAGGCGAGCCCCTTTACCGTAGCAATACCGATTCGCACGCCCGTGAAAGAACCGGGACCTGCACTTATGCCGATAACATCAATGTCGGAAAGAGCAACACGTGCATTTGTCAGGCAGAAATCAATCATGGGCAAAATGCTTTCGCTGTGGGTGAGCGTGCTGTTAAGAACTGAGGAGCAAATGGGAAACAGCTCGCCCTTGTCCGTCACACGGCACACGGCAGCCGCCGCAGTTTTCGCCGTAGTATCCACCGATAAAATATACATAATAACCTCTATTTTCCACAATGACACAAAGGTCTCTGCATAGCAAAGACCTTATATGAATTATTCTTCTGATTCGCCCGATTCATCACCGTAGGCAACCACAACACGTCTGTCGCCCTCAGTACCGATTGAATAGGTGTGAACACCTGCAATGTTCTGTACCTCAGAGTGAATGATTCTTCTTTCGTAGCCGCTCATCGGCTCAAGAGTGTAGTTTCTGCCTGAATTGAGAACTCTGTCCGCCATTCTGCGGGCAAGGCTCTTAAGAGTTTCCGTTCTCTTCTGACGGTAGTTTTCAACGTCAACTATTATGCGAACATACTCGTGCTTGTCGGCACTCTTGGGAAATCTGCCTGCTATGATATTGCAAAGGTACTGAATGGAGTCGAGTACATCGCCGTGTCTTCCAATAATCATACCCAGTCCCTTGCCCTCGATGTCAACATAGATATCCTTTTCAACGGTGCCGCTTTCGGAAAGGTTTTCTTCAATCTTTGCAACCTTTGCAACTGCATCAACACCCATATCCGAAACAAGCTTGTCAAGAAATTCCACAATTCTGTCCTGAACGGTTTCCTTTGCGATAACCTTGACTGTAGCTTCCTTGCTCATCATACCGAGAAAACCTTTTTTGCCTTCCTCAATTACCTCAAAAGTAACCTCGGAGCGGATTTTACCAAGCTGCTTTGCGCCAAGAGCGACAGCATCGTCCACTGTCTTTGCGCTTACAATTACTTCCATGTCCTTCTCCTTGTCTGTTTTTCCAAAACACATTAAATTTATTAAATAATCGGAAATCTCCCTTTTGGGGAGAAATCCTTATATTTTACTATATTTTACGTCTTGCCTTGGGAGCTTTACCCTTTTCAGCCACCATTTTCTTTATCTTAGGGCTGACGCCTGCCTTGCGGTGTGTGAAATTCTTCTCGGCAGACTTTTTGCTGTTATAGCCGCTCTTGTCTGTTTCGGTTGTTATGGCGTAGTCGTCTATTTCGTAGTCAGCCTTGACAACTTCCTTCTTCTTTGTGTTTTTGCCCTTAAGCTGAAGCTCGGCTTGCTTTATCTGCTCCTCGGTAACGGGCGGAACGGGATAAAGCTTGTACATTATCATCTGCTGTGCCGCACTGAGAACGTTCTGATAAATCCAGTAAACGGCAATTGCAGAGGATACCTGGAAGGAGATGTATACCGAAAGAAGAGGCATCATCCAGTCCATCATACCCATGCTCTTTGCCTGTGCCTCGTCCTGCATTGCAGGCTGGTAGGTAAACTTACGGATAATCTTGGTGCTGAGGAATGCAAATACAAATGTAAGAACAGGTATTGCAAGATACCAGTTTAACTTAAATTCGGGAGTGCGTGTAAGGTCAAGTCCGAATACCTTAAAGGATGTACCAAGCTCGGAAAGCTCGTTGATAAGATCAAACGCAGCATATTCCGTATCTGCTGCAAGCTCGGAAAACTTTTCGGCAATTTTAACGCTCATCTCATCGCCTGCGGAAATTTCCTTAATCATGGGAATTTCTGCATAGCCTGTGGGAAGCTTGCCCACTACCGCCTTGTATGCCTCGGTAAGCAGAGCAACACCCTGCTTTCCCAAATCCGAAATATAAGTAAGAGGCTTTACGATAACACCGTAAAGTGCAAAGATAACAGGCATCTGAATAAGAAGAGGCAGACAGCCTGACATGGGGCTGACATTTTCTTCCTGATAGAGCTGCATAATTTCTTCGCTCATCTTCTGCTTTGTCTTCTGGTCATCACGACCTGCATACTTGCGGCGGATTGCCATTTCCTTGGGACGCATCTTAGCCTGTTTTACGGTGTTTTTCTGCTGCTTGATGCCAAGAGGCAGAAGTATAACCTTAACGATAAGAGCAAAGAGGAAAAGCGTCAGCAGATAGTTTCCTCCGAAAGAGTGTAAAAACTTAATAATAATACCGAAAAGCGGTGATAAAATCGGAATATCCATTATAATTCTCCATTCTTGTTTGAGGTGTCTTCCTTATTTCTGCCAAAGGTAATCTTCTCAGGAACCTTGTCGATTCCGCCCCGACAGAAGGGATTGCACCGCAATATTCTTTTGACCGATAAATACGTGCCCCCGAAAAAGCCGTGCAATCTGTAAGCATCAAGAGCATACCGTGAGCAGGTTGGATAAAACCTGCAGCAAGGCGTTCTTTTTAACGGTGACAGTATTTTTCTGTAAAGCTTAATAAAAAAAATCGGGATATATTTCATTCCTTGATAACCTCAAGCTTTTTTAAAGTCGCATAAAGCTGTTTTTGAATATCACTGCTTTTTACGTTTTTGCCAAATGCCGCACTTCGTGCAGCAATAACTACAATATACCCGTTGTCAATTGAAGGCAGACACGCTCTGTAGCCTTCACGTATTATTCTTTTAACGCGGCTTCTTTTACACGCCTTGCCAAGCTTTGAATTGATTGCAAGCCCAAGCTTTGTGTGCATCTTTGAGCCGTCCTTGTTGGTGCGGAAGTTCTTGAGAACATATACCGCCGTGTATTTATTAACGCCGCTTTTGCCCTTCCTGTATGCCTTGACAAACATATGGTTTTCGCAAAGCGGGTACAGTTTTCTGTTCATAATCCTCATTTTTAGTCAAACGTAAAAAAGGTGAAGTCATCGTGACGCACATAACGCTCACATAAATGAACCTCACCCTTTATAGTTTTTGACTTACGATTAGTATGTGAGTCTTGCTCTGCCCTTAGCGCGTCTTCTCTTTAATACCTTTCTGCCGTTAGCAGTTTTCATACGCTTTCTGAAGCCGTGCTCAACTTTTCTCTGGCGTTTCTTAGGCTGATATGTTCTTACCATTTATACTTGCACCTCACTTTCAACGCTTCGATACATAACAATATATTTCAAAGCATACCTTTACAAATTACCCATATTATACACCACTTACAGAGGTTTTGTCAAGGGTTTTTTACAGTTTTATTGTCATTATTTATAAATTTTTTGTGAAGTCTTTGTCAAAACAGTCCAAAAGTTTTCATTACAACCGTAAATACAAAGACGGTAAACATACTGAACAGCGTTGTCAGCAGAACTATCTGATTTGCAAGATGTCCGTCGGCATTCATATTTTTAGCCATGATATAGCTGCTTATTGCGGTGGGAGTGCCGAAAACAATCATAACAACGCCAAGATGCACACCCGTAAAGCCGAAAGCAAGATGAGCTATTGCCATAAACACGGCGGGACTCACTGCCGTCTTGAGAACAGAAGCACAAATTGCGAGACCTGCCCTTCCGTGAAAAGCCTCAAAGGTAAAGGACGCACCCACAAGCAGAATTGCAAGAGGCGTTGAAGCTTCGGCAAAGTAGCCGACTGTTTTGGTAACGGCACTCGGCAGATATGAGCCAATACCGAAAATTCCAAAGGGCAGTGCCAAAACAATTGCGTCAATAAGGGGGTTAGTTATAATTCCTTTGATAATGCCGACTATTCTCTTTAAGGGCGAAACAGAGCTATTCCTTTCGGGATTGAATATACAAAGAACGGTAACCGCAAGTACATTGTACAGCGGAACAATTGCCGCCAGCACCACCGCCGTAAGAGCACCGCCCGCGTCACCGAAAAGGCTTATTGCAAAGGGTATACCGAGAAAAGCAACATTTGAACGGAAAACGCCCTGTACAAACGAGCCAACCTTTGCTCTGTCCTTAACAAATAACGGCACCGTCACACAAAGCAATACGCACAGAGCAAGTGCCGAAACAAGACAGAAAACAAGCAGCTTCAGCTCCTCTTTTCCAACGCTTGTGCTGTCCAGATACGCAACCTTTGTAAACAAAAGACACGGAAGCAGCACCTTAAAGACAAGCTTGTCCGCAACCGACACAAATGAATCTGTAAGAAAGCCCGTATTTTTTAAAATATAGCCCACAAGTGCCACCGCAAATATGGGAAGCACTCCATTAACGGAAAAAATAAGATTGTCAAGCATTATTCTGCCTCTTTGTAAAAGTCTTCAATAAGAAATTCTTTGGGAATTGCGTTGTCGATAATGTCTCTCATATAGCCGATGTTTTTACCGGGATCGCTGACACGTACCGTTCTGTGCTGATTGAACAGCTCTTCGGTATATTCGGAAAACCTGTAAATCTTGAACTTTCTCCATGAAGTATTGTAATGGCAGACCGTTGGAATAAAGTAAGGCTGCGAAATAAAGGCTTCGTCCCCTGCCTTGACAATGTCAAAGCCTGCAATTCCGCCAACCATATTGCGTACATACAACATTCCCGAAAGGAAATTACCAAGACTGTAAATTACAAGCGTCTTGCCTCCGTCAGGTCTTTGCTGCCACTCCATGGGCTGAAGCACGTGAGGGTGTGTACCGATTATAACGTCAACGCCGTTGTTAACCATAATCTGCATCTGCTTTTTCTGAAGGTCGGACGGCTTAAACCAGTCCTCGTGCCCCCAATGCACCGACACCATAACAATGTCAGCCATATCTCTTGCAAGCTTTGTCTGTCTGTCAATGTCAGCCGTTCCGCTTTCATCGCAAAGAGGAATAACCATTTCGCTTCCTCTGTCAAGATTTATGCCGTTTGTGCCGTAGGTATATGACAAAAGTGCAATTGAAATGCCGTTCTTTTCTATCACTCTTATATTGTTAAAGTCCTCTTGATTTTCATAACCGCCGATGTAGGTAACATTCTCCTGCTCCTTCCAGAAGTCAATTGTCCTCTGATAGCCTGCAGCATAGCGGTCAAGCATATGGTTGTTGGCAAGGTTGATAATGTCAAAGCCAAGCTCCATAAGGTCAATTCCAACCTTGTCGGGAGAGTTGAACATGGGATAGCCCGTGTAATTTCTATCGGCACCTGCAAATGGCGACTCCTGATTAATATACGCAAGGTCTGCCCCCGCAATAATGTCCTTAACGTTGTCAAAGGAAGGCTTGAAATCGTACTGCTCGTCTGTGCTCTTGGCGTTGTCAACAGCATCTGCAAGAACGGTTGAGTGAACAATATTGTCGCCCACAGCTACAAAGGAGACCTTACGGAAAGGCGGTTTTTGGGACTCCTCGCCCTCATCAAGCACACTTACGGGTTTTATGTCAATTGCGCTAAACTCCTCTTTTGCCTTTTTCTCTTCAATCTTCACATCGCTTTTTGCAAAAA
The DNA here is from genome assembly GCA_045539625.1 of Eubacteriales bacterium. Lineage (GTDB taxonomy): Bacteria > Bacillota > Clostridia > Oscillospirales > CAG-382 > UMGS1387. Next base: position 21,990 of record JAZQFS010000097.1, read on the forward strand.
AGATAAAAGCAAGAACAAGCGTAATTGCCGTCATAACTGCACACACCGTAACAAATAAGCTTCTGTTGTTCATATTATCACTCCTGAATATATTTACTTACCCTGCCGTGTTTTACCAAATAAACGTCACGCCCCGCAAGACTCATAAGTGCTTTGTCATTAAGAGAGTCGGTATAAACGTCGCACACCTTTATGCTGCCATAGCTTTCACGGAAAAGCCTCACCTTGTTCTTTCTGTAGCAAAGGCGGATAACACTGCCGCTGTCGAAGTCGATTTCCGACAGCAGATAATGCTTTATGCCCAGCCTTTCAAACAGCGGACGAAGCAGAAAGCCGAAGGATGCCGACACGATTATGTCATCTTCTTGTCTGTTTTCAAGAAAAAAGGGTTGAATTTTCTTAATTTTCCTGTCCCAGAATTTAACCGCAAGCTCTCTTGCATCGGGACAGCAGGACAGAAAGTCACAAATGTACCTTTCTGCAAGGCTCATCAGCTCTTTCTCGTCAATACGGCACATTTTGTATCTTATAAGGCTTTTAAGAACAATAAAGGCAAATTTTATACACACGGGATGATGAAAAACGCAATAAAGGTAAAAATCAAAGGTGCTTTCGCCGTCGTAAATTGTTCCGTCAAAATCGTAAACGTTCAATTGATTACCTCACTTAAATCTATTAAAGCATTATAACATTTTAACCTTGCCGTGTCAATAAAAGTAGGAGATTTTTCCGCACTTTTCAAAAATTTACCGAAAACACTTGACATTTGCTCAATGTTAAATTATAATATGAAGGTAAAACTCGGAACAAACATAAAGTTTCAAGGGAGTAGCTACCGATTTTATCGGAGTGAGTGCGTCAGAACGTCTGCTTGTCAGACCGCACAATCTTTAAACAGCAAGACTTGTACTTAAGCTCAGCTTTTGTACAGGTCTTTTTTTATGTCTGTTTCAAAAAATATCTATAAAGGAGCGCAAAACAATGAGCATTTTCGCAGATCTGTTCGGCAACGTGCTGAACCTCAAGCCGCAGATGGTTGTAATGTGGATTATCGGCGGTATTCTTATCTACCTTGCAATCAAAAAAGATATGGAGCCTACACTTCTTCTCCCCATGGGCTTCGGTACAATTTTGGTAAACATTCCCCTTTCGGGTGCAATCACACAGATGGTTGACGGCATTGCAGAGGAAGGCGCACTTACAACTCTTTTCAATGCAGGTATTGCAAATGAGCTGTTCCCCCTTATTCTGTTCATCGGTATCGGTGCCATGATTGACTTTACCCCCGTTCTTTCAAACCCCAAGCTTATGATTTTCGGTGCGGCGGCACAGTTCGGTATTTTCTTTACCTTCTGCCTTGCATCAATGTTCTTTACAACACCCGAAGCGGCTTCCATCGGTATTATCGGTGCTGCTGACGGTCCTACAGCAATTGTTGTTGCAAACAAGCTTATCGGCGCTGACAGCGACATTACGGGAGCTATTATGGTTGCAGCATATTCCTATATGGCACTTGTGCCCATTATCCAGCCTCCCGTTATCAAGCTTCTCACCACAAAAAAAGAACGTCTTATCAGAATGGACAACGCTAATGTTACCGTTTCCAAGCTTACAAAGATTCTCTTCCCCATCGTTGTAACAATCGTAGCTGGTATCGTTGCTCCCTCGTCCGTATCCCTTGTAGGCTTCCTTATGTTCGGTAACCTTATCCGTGAGTGCGGCGTGCTTGATTCCCTTTCGGAAACTGCACAGAAGGTGCTTGCAAACCTTATCACCATCTTCCTGGGCATTACAATTGCCTGCCAGATGCAGTATGATAAGTTCCTTCAGCCCTCAACACTTCTTATACTCGGTCTCGGTCTTTTCGCATTCATCTTTGATACGGCAGGCGGCGTGCTTTTCGCAAAGCTTCTCAACCTGTTCCTTCCCAAGGACAAAAAGCTCAATCCCATGATCGGTGCTGCAGGTATCTCTGCGTTCCCCATGTCGGGAAGAGTTGTTCACAAGCTCGGCCTTGCCGAAGACAAGCAGAACTTCCTTCTTATGCACTCTATCGGCGTAAACGTATCGGGACAGATTGCTTCGGTTATCGCAGGCGGTCTTATTCTCAACTTCTTTATGAAGTAAGCGAAAGGAGTAATAACAATGTTTGATAATATTCAGTTCAATCCCATGGATTTCGTTGATAACCTTCAGTATATGGGAAAAGGTATGCTCGGCATTTTCGTTGTCATCGGAATTATTATTGTTGCCGTTTACGCACTCGGTGCTTTCGGTAAGGCTTTATCCAAAAAAGACAAGGAATAATCACATATTTCAGATAACTGCCTTCACTTAAATGTGAGGGCAGTTTTTATCTCTTTGCTTGACAACACTTATCTTGCATAGTATAATATTTTCAGAAAAGGAGGAATTAATATGAAAGACGTAAAACTTATACTTGCTACAAACACTTCCTACGGCATTCCTGCCGAACAACAGATAGAGCTGTTCCACAAAACAGGCTTTGACGGCTTTTTCACAGATTTTAAGTGCGACACCGACAACGCTCTTTACCGCAAAAAAGCAAACGAGCTTGATATGATTTACCAGTCAATCCACGCTCCCTTTACCAAAATGAAGGGTATCTGGCACGGCACAGACGAGGAGGCGGACGAATGTATAGACGGTCTTATCAGCTGTGTTGAAGCTTGTGCCGAAAACGACGTACCCCTTATGGTGGCACACGCATATATAGGCTTCCACAATCACGAGCCAAACGAAAGAGGAGTGGAATACTTTTCCAAGGTGGTAAAGCGTGCATGCGAGCTTGGCGTTAAAATTGCAATTGAAAACACCGAGGGCGAGGAATATCTTGCCTGCCTTATGGATGCCTTCAGAAATGAAAGACACGTTGGCTTTTGCTGGGACACGGGACACGAGATGTGCTACAACAGCTCAAAGGATATGATGGCTCTTTACGGCAACAGAATTTTCGGCACTCATATCAACGATAATATAGGTATCCGTGACTATAACGGTCAGATTACATACATTGATGACCTGCATCTTCTCCCCTTTGACGGCATTGGAAATTGGGAGGATATTGCATCAAGACTTAAAAAGTACAGCTTTACCGACACACTCACCTTTGAGCTTACACGTGCCAACAAGCCCGACAGACACGAGCACGATATAAACGCTTCAATGCCAATCGAGAGCTTTATTGCACAGTGCTTTATCCGTGCCTGCAGAGTCGGTGCACTTGTAACATTAAAATAAGAGATAATATATAAAGGAGTGTTAAAATGGGCGCATACAATTTTGATTTTACCCCCGACATTTCAAAGCTTCATATCTGGGAAAATTACAGTGGAAATCTAAAGACGGAATACAACCAGTGTATCGAAGAAGGGCTTGACATAGAAAAGCATAAGGAGCTGTTTGAAAAAATTGATGCTATGCCGCCTTCAAAAGAAAAAGTTCTTCTTGCGGACGGACTGTTCCGCCTTGTAACAAGTGCAAAAACACGTGAAAACTATCCTTACAATGAGCCGAGCAGCTTAGCTGAAATCAAGGCTTTACGCAAAAAGCTTACAGAGCTTCCCAAGAGTATTGACGGCGACCTTCACAGCAAGGTCAGCGGAGCGTGGTACGGAAGAATTGCAGGCTGTATGCTGGGCAAAACCGTTGAGGGTATTCGTACCGACGAGCTTATTCCCTTCCTTAAGGAAAGCGGCAACTACCCTATGCACAGGTATATTCTCAGCACAGATATTACAGATGAAGTATCACAGAAATACAAATTTCCCCTTAAACACCGTCCCCTTGCCGATAAAATTTCCGCAATGGCGTCAGATGATGACACAAATTATATGGTGCTGTATCAGCTTATTGTTGATAACTACGGCAAGGGCTTTACAAGTGAGGATGTGGCAAACGCCTGGATGAGATACCAGCCTAAAACCGCTTACTGTACGGCAGAACGTGTTGCCTTTTGTAACTTTATCAAAGGCTTTTTGCCTCCTGTCTCGGCAGTTTACCAAAACCCCTACCGAGAGTGGATAGGCGCACAGATACGAGGTGACTATTTCGGCTACATAAACCCTGCTGATACCGAAAAAGCCGCCGATATGGCTTTCCGTGATGCATCAATTTCCCACATTAAAAACGGAATCTACGGTGAAATGTTCGCCTCAGCAATGATTGCGGCGGCATTTGCAACAAAGGATATTCCCACTATTATCCGTGCAGGACTTTCGGAAATACCAAGTACAAGCCGTCTGTTTGAGCAGATAATGTACGTACTTGAAGGCTTTGAAAAGGGTGTTTCCAAGGAAGACTGCTTCAAGGACATTCATGAAAAATATGACGAATACTCCGCTCACGGCTGGTGTCACACAATCTCCAACGCCATGATAGTTGCGGCAAGCCTGCTTTACGGCGGCGGCGACTACGGCAAGTCAATCTGTATGGCAGTTGAAACAGGCTTTGACACCGACTGCAACGGTGCTACCGTCGGCTCTGTGCTGGGAGCTGCTTTCGGCATTGAAGCTATTGACGAGTACTGGACAAAGCCCTTTAACGGAAGACTTCAAACAGACATTATCTGCGTGGGTACAGGTGATATTGAGGAAAGAATAAATCTGACTCTAAAGCACATAGAAAATAAATAGCATAAAAACGGGCTGTATCAAAGAATATCATGATACAGCCCAAACTATATGACAATTGAAGAAATATTTCCAAAGGGACGATGACAGCATTGTCCCTGTTATTTATGCACAATAAGTGATTATGTACAGCATTGTGCTTATCTAATCGGTTATAACCCCGTCAAGCTCAGAAACGTTGCAAAGAATATTAAAATAGCTCTTTCCGAATTTGGTGCTGTCACATAAAAGATAAGACTTTGACGAATTCTTCATCATAATTCGCCGCATATTGTTTTCATCAACCGACATATCAACGGCATTGCCTTCACTGTCAACACCTCTTATTGAGAAAAACGCAACATCCGCCTTGTATCGTGACAGCATTTTCTCAGCATCGCTCCCGACATAGCAAAAGGAGTCATCAAGCAACAAACCGCCGCAGCAAATAGTCTTGATGCCAAGGCTGGCAGTGGCAACGGCTGTCTTTGCACCGTTTGTGATGACAATGATGTTCTTGAATTTTGTAAGATGTGTAACAAGACAGTATGCCGTTGTTGACGCATCAAGCATTATGACGCTTCCGTCTTTAATGTAATGTGCCGCCTTTGATGCAATAATGCTTTTCTTGTCCGTATTTTCACCTGTTCGTATAAACATGGGCACTCGCTTATCGGCTGAGTCTGTCCGCAATGACACAACACCCCGTCGGCACACAACAAGATCCTTTTCACGCATCTCGGCAATGTCACGCCGCACCGTTACCTCACTGATATATAACAGCTTTGACAGCTCAGACACCGTCCTCTGCTTTTCTCCCAGAAGCTTAATGTAGCTGTTTTCTCTTTGATATATTGACATTTCAATCACCTATATAATCATTATTATCATTATTATAATCATATTCTGCATATTTTGTCAATAGTTTTATCCTATATTGACTTTTTTTGTATCAGGTAGTATACTCAAAGCATAGGAGGATTTACTATGACTTTACAACAGGTTTTGGCAATAAACGGCAAAAAATGCAGCTGCGGAAAGGTACACTCTTTCCCCACCGACAAAATATATTGCGGAAAAGGAGTGCTGTCAAAGCTCCCCGAAACCGTGAGAGCTCTTGGCGGCAGCAAAGCCTTTATTGTCTGTGATTTAAATACAAAAAAAGCTGCGGGCGACAAAGTAATTTCGATACTTGAAAAAGGTGAAGTAAATTACACGTTTTTCACCTTTAACAGCGTAAAGCCTATTCCCAACGAAGAGTATACAGGCTCAGCGGTGCTTCACTTTGACAAATCCTGTGACATAATTATCGGTGTAGGAAGCGGCGTTGTTAATGACATAAGCAAAATTCTTGCCACCGTGTCATCAAAGCCTTACATAATCGTGGGAACAGCACCCTCAATGGACGGCTACGCCTCAGACTCCTCTTCAATGGAGCGTGACGGACTAAAAACAAGCGTGCGTTCAAAGTGTGCCGACGCCATCTTCGGTGATACTGACATTCTTTGCTCTTGCCCCGACAAAATGCTGCTTGCGGGTCTCGGCGACGTAATTGCAAAGTACACAAGCCTTGCCGAATGGAAAATATCAAACATTATAAACGGCGAGTATTATTGCGAAGCTATCGCTGACATAATACGAGGCTGTCTTAAGGACTGCACAGATAACGCCGTAAAGCTTTTGAAGCGTGACGAGCAAGCAGTAAAAGCCGTCTTTGAAGCTCTTGTCATAACAGGAATGGCTATGGCATATGCAGACTGCACAAGACCTGCTTCGGGCGTTGAGCACTACATTTCCCACGTGTGGGATATGAGAGGTCTGTCAAAGGGCACACCCGTGGATCTTCACGGAATACAGACGGGAATCGGCTCGTATATCACAATTAAGCTTTTTGAAAAGCTTAAAAGTATTACACCCGACAGGAAAAAAGCTCTTGATTTTGTCAAAAGCTTCAGCTACTGTGAGCACTCTCGGTTTTTGCTTGATTTTATTGGCGACGGCGCCAATGCCATGATAAGACAGGAAGAGAAAGAGCAAAAATATAACCTTGACAAGCACAGGGACAGACTCGACATAATATTAGACAACTGGGACAAAATCACTAAGACCGTCAAAGCGGAAATACCCTGTTTTGATGAAATTGACGCTCTGTATTCATCAATCGGTCTTACTAAAAAACCAAGTGATATAGGCATTGACGACAGCATTGTTTTTGACACCTTCATCGCTACCAAAAACATCCGTGACAAGTACGTTCTCTCAAGACTTGCATGGGATTTGGGAATAGAAAAAGAATTATTTATGTAAAGGAGAATTGATATGCAGAAAGTGTTTGTTGAAAGCCACAGAGGTATGTGTGCATTTTACCCCGAAAACACCATGATTTCCTTTGAAGGAGCTTTAAAAGTTGAAGCCGATGCCTTTGAATTTGACGTATGGCTCACAAAGGACAAAGTGCCCGTTATTATGCACGACTGCAATCCTATGAGAACCTGCGGAGTTGTGGGAGACATAAGACAGATGACTCTTGAAGAGGTAAAAAAGCTCAACCCCTATGCCCCCGCATCCCACGGTGACAAGTTCAAGGATATGGGACTTACCGTTCCCACCCTTGAGGAGCTTTGCAAGATGTGCAAGGAAACAAAGCCTTCAATCCGTCTGGGTGTTGAAATCAAGGATTACACCGAAGAATGTGTTGACAAGACAGTTGAAATTCTCAAGAAGTACGGCTTTTTTGACGACTGCTGGTTCTATGCCTTCAACGGAAGAATTATCCGCTACATCAAGGAAAAGCATAACGGCAGAACAATGGGCTACCCCGATTTTCAGATGGGCGAATTTGACGGCTACGATGCTTATGACGAAATAGGCATTTCAATGAACGTGGTAAGAAGCGAGGTTTTTGAAATCTTTGCAAAAAAAGGTCTTCCCATGCACCTGTTCTGTGCCGATACAAAAGCGGACGTTGAGCTTTGTATCAGCAAGGGCGCAACCCTTATTACCGCAAACAATCCCCTGCCTCTTATTGAGATTGTTAAGGGCGTAAAGCATAACCCTGACGAGTTCGGCAAGTAACAGTTTTTAAGATTGGGATATTTGTTAAATTAAGCTGTATACAACAACGGAGCTCTCCACAAAAGGAAAGCTCCGTTATTTTATGATATAACCTCAACCAGCTTATTAAGCAACGGCGTCAGAAAAGGCGCAATAAACATCGCAGGCAAGTAATTTGCAACCTTGATTTTGGCAACTCCGATTATGTTGAGTCCAAGACCGATAATTAACACCGAGCCGGCACAAATCATTTCATTTTGAAGTGCTGTCGTAAGATACGGTGCAATAAAGCCCGACAAAAGCACAAGTCCTCCCTGAAATACCAACACAAACGCTGCTGACAAAAGAACGCCGAAGCCGAAGGTTGCCGCCAAAGCAAGAGACGAAACAAGGTCAAGTATTGACTTTGTAATAAGAAGGGCGTTGTCTCCGCTGACGCCTGCCTGAATTGAGCCTACAATGGTCATTGCCCCAACGCAGAAAATAAGACTTGCCGTTACAAAGCCCTGCGCCGCACCCTTTGAGTCGCCGTTCTTTGAAAACTTTCCTGTTACAAAGTCGGCAAGACTGTTTATTTTTCCGTCAAGGTCAAGGGCATAACCTATAATCGCACCAAATGCCATGGACAGTATAAGCACAAGGGTGTTATCGCCCTTCAAAGCACCGTCTACGCCGATGTAAATTGTACAAAGACCGATGCCCGTCATAATTCCGTCGGTCATTTTCTTTGGTATAAGGTTTCTGAAAACCATACCGATAATGCTGCCGATAATAACGGTAGCGCAGTTTATAAATACGCCGAACATATTTGCCACCTTTTTTCGATAAAATTCAACACAATTATTTTACCATACTATGAAAAAAAGTCAACAAATATGCAAAGTGTTTTAAAAATATCTTGCAAATATTTTACTTTTGTAGTATAATTGGAATATATACAGAGGCGGTGACAAATAATGAAAGTAAAAGTTAATTTTATAAAGCTTGACAGCCGTGCGGTTGTGCCCACCTACGGAACAGAATTTTCAGCAGGAGCAGACCTTTACTCAGTCAGCGACAATCCCGTCATTATCAACAGCGGCGAAACCGTGCTTATTCACACAGGACTTGCAATGGAAATTCCCGAAGGCTTCGGCGGCTTTATTTTTGCACGAAGCGGTCTTGCAACAAAAAAAGGACTTGCACCCGCCAATAAAGTAGGCGTTATTGATGCCGACTACCGAGGTGAAATTATGGTTGCACTTCACAACCACTCTGACAAAACGGTTGATGTTGCATCGGGCGAAAGAATTGCACAGCTTGTCATTCTCCCCTACGCTGCGGCAGAATTTGTGGAATGTGAAAAGCTTTGTGATACAGTTCGTGGAAGCGGCGGCTTCGGCTCAACAGGAACAAAATAATATTTATTATAAACGGAGGACAAAAGAATGAAAAAGATTATCTGCAAAAAGGAGTACGACACAGAAACAGCAACAGTTGTAAAGAAGGTTACTTTCGGCAACTACGGCGAGCCTGAAGGCTACGAGGAAATTCTTTTCCAGACACCTGAAGGACTTTACTTTGTGTACGTAAACGGCGGTGAGGATTCAATTCATCCTGCTGAGGATATTTCAAGAATTTCCAAGGCAAAGGCTGAAGAATGGCTCAAGGAACACATCTAATCGGATAGCTCATTCCATACGGGTTGCGGTGAAAGCTGCAGCCCGTTTTTCTTATGTATTCAGGAACACAAACATTTAGGTTGTATATAACGAAAATTTTCGAGAAATTCAATACATGTAACATCTGTTAATTATAATCCGCTGTTTTATACAAAAAAAGAACGGTACGTGCCGTACAGCGTACCGTTCCATGTTCACTTAACTGTTATGTTAGTGTTTTCGTAAATTAGTTCTTCTTCTTCTTGGAAGCGAGAACAACAACTACTACAACTACAACAACAACTACTGCGATAACGATGATTACCCAAACAGGGAAACCGCCTTCTTCTTCAGCTGCGTCGTCAACAACGGGAGCTTCAGGAGCTTCTGTGGGTTCTTCTTCTGTGGGTTCTACAACGGGAGCTTCTTCAGCACCGAAGAGTTCGATGAAAGCTTCGATAGCGTCGTAAGCTGCGTCAGCGTCAGCCTTAGCTGCAACTGCTGCTGCAGAAGCTGCTTCAACTTCTTCTGTAGTTGTACCTGCGAGAGCTGCTTCAACTGCTGCTTCTGCAGATGCGAGAGCTGCTTCGATTGTAGCAATACCGTCAACAACTTCTGCTGCTGTGTTATCGCCTGCTTCATCCTTAGCGTCAGCAAGAACATCTGTGATGTCTTCTACAGCATCCTTAGCTGTAGCAACGTGAGATGCCTTGGACTGTTCGAATGCCTTGTTAGCGATTTCTTCTTCAGTGAGAGCTACACCGGGCTTAACGTTTACTGTGTACTTGAAGTTCTTGTCGAGACCGAAGCAAGAAGCCATAACGAGTACGTGAGCGTCGCCTTCTGTAAATACTTCATCACTTGCCTTGAGAGTCAAATCAGCAGGCATTTCGTATGTAGCTGTATCGTTGTGTGTGAAGGTCATGATGTACTGACCGAGTTCATATCTAACGCTGAGCTTCATTGTATCGCCGGACTTAACTGCGAAGTCACTGCCATTGATACCGCTGTTGCCTGTGCCGCCCCAGCCTGTTGCACCGTAGAATTCGATGGAAGGTCTGCCGAAACGGATAAGGTCGATAAGACCGGGATTGTAGGGCTCGTTTGTTCTGAAGGATCTGCATTCCTTAACAAGGTCCATAGCGATCCAGCAGTCGTCGGAACCGTCAACTACAGGAACTTCTTCGAAGTAAACTGTAACTTCAAGGCCGTTAAGACCGAACTTTTCCTTGGAAACAACACCGCCCCAGTTGTCGCCGGTTTCATAGTAACCCTTGTGAGCAACTGTTACGCCGTAGTCGCCTGCAGCGTCTGCGATTGTTACGGGAGAGTTCTGTTCAACCTGAACTCTGTCTGCTGTTACTTTGGGAGTTGCGGGGTCAGCTGACTGATAAACATGGAAACCGTTACCCTTTTCCCAATCGGATGCTGCAGCGGATGCAACAACGGAAACAGAAGCAACGAGCATCATTGCAACAAGACAATAAATTAAAAACTTCTTCATAAGATGTTGTGTATCGGCAAAATACGCCGTACACTTGCCTCCTTTACGAAATTAATATTTTTTGTTTTCCTTTAATAATATTTCTCGCTGCAGCCCTTTACGTACGGCAAGCAACTGCAGCTATATTATTACAAATTAGTCTGAAACACGGTTTGGCTTGTACTGAACAAGATTTTTGAAAAATTCAGCATTGCCCTTGTAGTATTCGTCGCTGAAGGACTGCTTTTTGCGAGCCATACAGATTACGTAATCCGACGGATACCTGTTAAGTGCCGTGTTGCGGTAGGCTTTAAGGTCGCCCACCTTTATCCCCTTGCCCGATATGCCGTTTTTAGGTATTTCACCAAGCACATCTTCAAGGTCGGCAATATAATCTAAGTTTGCATTAAAGAAAGCAGGCTCCATAATGTACACCACACATTCGCCCATACCCAGCTCAAGGTTAAACCTTTGAGTTTCGGACATCTGAGCATTTGGATCGTACACATATCTGTTGCCGTCCTCCGCCTCCACCATAACGAAGGCGTCCTCCTTGTAGTCAACAACAACTCTTCCGTCGCCGTTGTAATCGGAAGCAAAGTAAATCTCCATATCCTCACGGAAATCATCGGAAGCTACGTCCGAAAGCTTACCGTGTCCCACAAAGTAAATGAATACGTCGGGATTCTTCTTGGAGAAAAACTGCACCGAGCCTACAACAAGAATTATAAGTGCAAAAAAGCCGATTATTACTGCCGCTTTGTTGTGATACCAGAAGTTGTCAATCCACTTAAGGAAAGTCATCTTTTCCCTTGGGGAGTCAATTCTTTCTTCACTCATAGCCTTACTCATCAAGAGGCTTCATTGTCGGGAACAGCAATACGTCTCTGATTGAGAAGCTGTCCGTCAGAAGCATTACAAGTCTGTCTACGCCAAAGCCGAGACCGCCTGTGGGAGGCATACCGTATTCAAGAGCCGTGATAAAGTCCTCGTCAACTCTTGCGTTTTCACCGCCGGGCTGCTTTTGCTTTGCCGCAACCTGCTTTTCAAAACGCTGTCTCTGGTCGATAGGATCGTTAAGCTCGCTGAATGCGTTACCCATCTCGCGTGCATAGATGAAATACTCAAATCTTTCGGTAAAGGCGGGATTGTCAGCCTTTCTCTTTGCAAGAGGTGAGTTTTCAACGGGATAGTCGTAAATAAATGTAGGCTGAATAAGATTTTCTTCAACAAAAGCATCAAAGAATTCGACAAGAACAGCACCCTTTGTGGCGTCCTTTTCAACCTCAACGTGCTTTTCCTTGGCAGCAGCTCTTGCGTCCTCGTCAGTTTTCCAGTCATTGTAATCAACGCCTGCGTACTTCTTTACAGCCTCAACCATGGTAAGTCTCTGCCAGGGTGAGCCCATATTGATTTCTGTACCCTGATATGTGATAACATCACTGCCGCAGATTTTCTTGGTAAGAGTTGAATAAAGCTCTTCAACAAGATCCATAAGCTGATGGTAATCAATGTACGCTTCGTAGAGCTCAATTGACGTAAACTCGGGGTTATGGCTGGGGTCCATACCTTCATTTCTGAAAATACGTCCTACCTCGTAAACCTTGTCAAAGCCGCCTACGATAAGACGCTTTAAGTAAAGCTCTGTTTCAATTCTCAGATACATATCAATATCAAGTGTATTGTGATGAGTTACGAAAGGTCTTGCGGAAGCGCCGATTTCAAGGGTATGAAGTACGGGAGTATCAACCTCAAGATATCCTCTTGAATCAAGGAAGTTTCTGATTTCCTTTAAGATAAGGCTTCTCTTGACGAAGGTGTCCTTAACCTCGGGATTTACGATAAGGTCAACGTATCTCTGACGGTATCTTGTTTCCTGGTCGGTAAGACCGTGGAATTTTTCGGGAAGCACCTTTAAGCTCTTTGAAAGAAGTGTCAGTTCCTTTGCGTGAACACTTATTTCGCCTGTCTTTGTCTTGAATACAAAGCCCGTAATGCCCACAATATCGCCAATGTCAAGCTTCTTGAAGCCTGCATAAGGCTCTTCGCCTATTTCGTCTCTTGCAACGTAGCACTGAATTCTGCCCTTGCCGTCCTGAATATTGCAAAAGCTTGCCTTACCCATAACACGCTTGGACATCATACGTCCTGCGATAACAACGGTCTTGTTTTCAAGCTCGTCGAAATTGTCCTTAATATCGGTGCTGTATGCGTCAACGGGATACTTTACCAGCTCAAAGGGATTCTGTCCCGCTTCAACCAGCGCCTTTAATTTTTCACGGCGTACAAGCTCCTGCTCGCCAATTTCCTTGGCTGTGGGAACCTTTACTGCCTCTACATTCTGATTTTCTGCCAAAATTTACACCGTCCTTGCGACATATTAAAAATTACTTGGAAATTTCAAGTACCTTCATAACAATTTCGCCGCCGGGAGTTTCAGCCTTTACCGTCTCGCCGATGCAAGCACCGATAAGTGCTCTGCCTATGGGAGATTCGTCGGAAATCTTAAACTCTACGGGGTTGGATTCGCTTGAACCCACAATTGTGTACTCCAATTCTTCATCAAAGGTTTCATCAAGAACCTTTACTCTGTTACCGACGTCAACGCTGTCGGTTTTGATGTTGCTTTCGTCAATAACCTTGACATTCTTAAGCATGGATTCAATTTCCGCAATTCTTGCTTCAACAAGTCCCTGCTCGTTTTTAGCTTCATCGTATTCACTGTTTTCGGAAAGGTCACCGAATGCACGGGCAACCTTGATAGCCTCGGCAACTTCCTTTCGCTTTGTGGTTTTTAAATACTCAAGTTCCTCCTGAAGCTTCTTAAGACCTTCGGTAGAAACTGTTGTCTGCTTAGCCAAATCTTCTCATATCCTTTCGGTATTTTAATGTTTATATACGTAGATATTATAGAATATTTTATGCAAATTGTCAACCTTTTTTCCCATGTTTGTAAAAAAGTTACTTTTTCATTTACACACAAATCGGAACGGCTCTTCACCGTTCCGTCAGTATTCAATCAGTTACTTTGCCTTTGTTTCGCAGTACATACATCTGTAGATGCCCTTTTCACGGTCAGTGAGCTTGAACATATGTGTAAGCTCCTGCTCGGTGGAGGTTATGCATCTTGGATTTTTGCACTTGATAACGCCTGTGATTTTTTCGGGCAGGGACAGCTTTTTACGCTGTGCAACCTTGCCGTCCTTGACAATACTTACCGTAATACCGCTGTCAAGGTAACCGAGAATATCAAGGTCAAGATCAATAAGCTCTGCAATTTTGATAATATCCTTCTTGCCCATTTTCACACTTGCCGCATTGAGAATAAGTGCGACATTGCAGTCAAGCTCGGAAAGCTTTAAGATATTGTAAATCTCAATACCCTTGCCGGGCTTTATGTGGTCAAGAACAATTCCGTTTTCAAGAGGGGTTACTATCATACTACTCTACCTCCAGCAGCTTCATAATAAGTGCCATTCTTATGTATTTTCCATTGAGCACCTGTTCAAAATAGCATGCTCTGGGATCGTCGTCCACCGCAACGGATATTTCATTGACTCTTGGCAGCGGATGAAGTATGCAAAGGTCGCTCTTTGCACCCGTCAGCTTTTCGGGAGTAAGAATGTAGCTGTCCTTTAAGCGGATATAGTCAGCCTCGTTGTAGAAACGCTCTCTCTGAACACGAGTCATATACAGAATGTCAAGCTCGGGCATAACCTCATCAAGGCTTGAAACCTCTTTGTAGCTGATGCTGTTTTTGTCAAGAACCTCTTCCTTAAGGTATTCGGGAATTTTCAATTCGTCGGGAGAAATAAGAACAATGTTGATGTCCTCATATCTTGACAAAGCCCCGATAAGGGAATGTACCGTTCTTCCGAACTTCAAGTCTCCGCAAAAGCCGATGGTAAAATCTGAAAGCTTACCTTTTTTGCGTTTGATGGTAAGAAGGTCGGTAAGAGTCTGTGTGGGGTGGTTGTGTCCGCCGTCGCCTGCGTTGATTATGGGAACACGGCTTTTCATTGTTGCAACAAAGGGAGCACCCTCCTTTGGGTGACGCATTGCAATAATGTCGGCGTAACAGCTTACTGTTCTGATGGTATCGGAAACGCTCTCACCCTTTGCAGATGAGCTACTTTGCGCTTCGGAAAAGCCAAGAACATTGCCGCCAAGCTCGTACATAGCCGCCTCAAAGGAAAGACGTGTACGTGTGGAGGGCTCAAAGAAAAGTGTTGCAAGCTTTTTGCCGTGACACTTTTCGCTGTACTTTTCGGGGGTTGCAATTATATCGTTTGCAACATCGATAAGCTGGTCAATTTCTTCGGTTGACAGCTCTAAAATATCAATTAAACTGCGCATCTTGTCACTCCTGTCCTCAGACATTACAATGTTAATTATTTAGCACCGTTTACTGCAAGATAGTTTTTAATTCTGTCTACGTTTTCCTTGTTTGCGGGGTTTTCTTCAAGGTATTCAATTATATCGTATACATCAACGATGGAATATACGGGGAAGCCGAACTGCTCTTCGATTTCCTGCATTGCACCCTTTTCGGTCTGTCCCTTTTCTTTTCTGTCAACCATAATAAAGGTAGCTGCAACCTTTGTACCTTCAAGGTGAGAAAGAATTTCCATGCTTTCACGAATTGCAGTGCCTGCTGTGATAACGTCCTCGATAATTACGATTTCTTCGCCCTCTGTGGGAATATATCCTACAAATACGCCGCCTTCGCCGTGGTCCTTAACCTCCTTGCGGTTAAAGAAGAAGGGAACGTTAAGGTCATTTTTGGACAATGCAACTGCTGCTGAAACGGCAAGGGAGATTCCCTTGTATGCAGGGCCGTAAAGAACAGCCTGCTTTTTGCCTAACTTTTCCGTGTAAGCCTTGGCATAAAACTCGCCCAAGGTTGCAATGTCATTGCCTGTTTTAATCATGCCTGCGTTGATGAAATAAGGGATTTTTCTGCCGCTTTTTGCAGTAAAGTCACCGAATTTCAGCACACCTGCTCCTTCAAGGAACTGTATAAACTCTCTCTTATAGCTTTCCATTTTTATATCCTCACAATCTAAATAATAATTTCATCACAAAGAATATCATAAATTGCCGATACTTTTTTACCCATACACTGTCAGCTCATCGAACAAGCCTATGCTAAAAATGAATCCTATGCAGTCTTTGCGCCGCTGTTTGGTGCAAAGACGCCCTTTACGAGCACCGACAATATACTATCACCACAGGTTGCCTACGACGTTTGATGTCAGGCTTCCTGACCTACAAATTCAGCCACACATCTTCTGTATGCTGCAACGGGATCTTCTGCCGCCGTGATAGGTCTACCCACAACAATGTAGTCTGAGCCGATTTTCTTAGCTTCCGCAGGAGTCATAACTCTCTTCTGGTCGCCGATGTCGCCGTCTGCAAAACGCACACCGGGAGTTACCGTCAAAAACTTTTCGCCGCAGGTTTCGTGTACCTTCTGTGCTTCAAGAGGTGAGCAAACAACGCCGTCAAGTCCTGCCACTTTTGCATTGTGTGCATAGTGCATAACAACCTTGTCGATAGGCTCTTTGATAAGAAGGTCGTTTTCCATTCTTTCCTGGTCGGTGCTGGTAAGCTGAGTTACGGCAATAAGCAAAGGTCTTGTGCCGTCTTCTCTTGTTAAACCTTCAAGAGCTGCTTCCATCATGGAGATTGTGCCTGCCGCATGGAGGTTTGTCATGTCAACGTCAAGACGAGTCAGTACGTTCATCGACTTTTTAACGGTGTTGGGAATATCGTGAAGCTTAAGGTCAAGGAAAATTTTGTGACCTCTCTTCTTGATTTCTCTTACAATTTCAGGGCCTTCCGCATAAAAAAGCTCCATACCTACCTTAAGAAAAGGCTTTTCCTCCTTGAATAAATCAAGAAAATCAAACAACGCCTTTTTGCTTG
Organism: Eubacteriales bacterium; assembly: GCA_045539625.1. GTDB lineage: Bacteria > Bacillota > Clostridia > Oscillospirales > CAG-382 > UMGS1387. Next base: position 38,726 of record JAZQFS010000097.1, read on the forward strand.
CAAAGTCACAAGCAATAATTACATCCTTACCCATCAGTGTGCTCCTCCTATTATTTCTTCAAGTGAATTAATTTTGTACTTTTCCATAACTCTCGGCAAATCCTCGATTATTTCCTTGCAACCGTAGGGATTTACAAGATTGTATGCACCAACCTGCACGCCTGTTGCGCCTGCAAGCATCATTTCGATAACGTCCTCGGCACTTGATACA
>JAZQFS010000098.1:0-7454 GCA_045539625.1 Eubacteriales bacterium
GTGCGTGAAGAGCTGTGTGTTGTGAATTATGCGGTGCTGGCGGCTCTTGATGCTCTCAAGCAGCAGGGCTACAACGGCGGAGTTACCGAAGCCCGTGACAAGCTTGAAAAGCACATAAACAAAAAGGCTCACGGGCAGTAAGGAGTACGGTACATATGTCAAAAAAAAGCAAAATGAAGTTTTCAAAGAAAATAATAATACTTATGTTTGCCACAATGATACTGTTTACGGCGGTTATGATTGTTACGTTCTGGCGGTATCAATCTGTTCCCGATGCGCTGATTGAGCCGTTCTTCGGTTTCTTCGGCATCGAGGGCGGTGCACTTGGCATTATCAAGGTGTCGGAAGTTGTGGCAGAGAAAATCGAATTGAAACGAGGTAAAAAGAAATGAAAATCAACTGGAAGCAGAAGCTTACAAGCCGAAAGATGTGGGCGGCGGTAATAACATTCATCACATCAATTCTTGTTGCCTTCGGCGTACCTGACCTTACAATTGAGCAGGTATCAGCCGTTATTATGGGCGGTGCAACGATGATAGCATATATTATCGGTGAAGGACTTGTTGACTCGGCAAGAGTGGGCAAGGACGGTAACAACGAAAGTGGGGAATAACGGTATGATTTGTTGCTTCAAAGGCAGGTTTAAGGTTACAAGTCCCAGAGGCTACAGAACGCTGTCGGGCAAGACGGAGTATCACGGCGGTATAGATTTGGTTGCTCTTGGCGACAAGAACGTTTATGCCATTGCTGACGGCGTGGTTGATGCCGTTCCCTTTGAGGCTAACGGCTTTGGGTACTACGTCAGACAGCTTTTGCCCGATGGCAGGCGCATTTATTACGGGCATATGGCAAAGGGCAGCATTGTTGTAAAGGCAGGGCAGAGCATACACAAGGGCGACAAGCTGGGTGTAATGGGAAGCACAGGCAATTCCACAGGCAAGCATTGTCACATTGAACTACGTCCCAAAGGCACAAGCAAGAACAGTCTTGATATTGCTGAATTTACGGGTATTCCCAACAAAATCGGAACGTACGAATATGTACCTGTTATGACAGCTGAGGAAAAGCACAAGTACGCCGTTGAATGTGCCTGCAACCTTGAAGACAAAACAGGGCTTGAGAAGCAGACCATCAATTGGCTGTGGACATACAAGTATGCCGACGACTTATTTATTAAGTTATGGGAGGCTATGAAATAAAGCTTAAAATCTCAATTGACGACCTATACGGCGTGAATTGGGATTTTTTTTATTATAAAATTAACCAGACGCGAGGGAAAGACCTCAGATTTTACAAAGGAGACTTTATATGTCTTTTATTATTCCCTTTAACCTTCAGCTTTTTGCCGACGACGGCGGTGCAGGTGCTTCAGCTTCAGGCGCTTCTACCGTTGCAGGCAATGGTGACGGAGCGATGACCGATAATGGCAGCACGGGCGGTCAGGCTGCAACAGGCGGCAACACTTCTTCCGATGACGAAAGAAGAAAAGCATACGCCGATTTTAAAAAGCAGAACAAGGATCTCTTTAACGAAGAAGTCCAAAATCTCATTAAGGCAAGGCTTCCCGGCTATAGCAAGCTGAAGCAGGAAAAGGCTCAGCAGGACAAGCTTATAGACTATTTATCAGCAAAATACGGAGTGAAAGGCGTTGAGGCTCTTACGGAAGCCATCGAAAACGACAATGCCTATTGGGAAGACGCAGCGTACCGCAACAACATGGACGTTGATGCCTACAAGGACAAGCTCAAAAGAGACATTACTTCTGCAAAGGACAGCGAAGAGCTTGATGCTTTACGCCGTGAGAAGGCTGCACGTGCTCAATACGACACATGGCAGGCTGAGGCCAAGGACGTTATGGCTAAATATCCGGAATTTAACCTTAACGAGTGCTTAAAGAACGAAAAGTTCCGCAGCATGCTCACAGCTCAGTACCGTGAATACATGCCCAGTATGGTGCAGATTTACGAGATGATCTTCCACGACGACATTATTAATGCTGCAAAATCTTCCGCTGCCAAGAACGTTACAGACAACATTCGTGCTCGAGGTCTCAGACCTGACGAAGCCGGCATGAAAGGCGAAGGCGGCATTGACTATGCGAGAAGTGTATCCTCCACTACAAAGGAGCAGCGCCGTGAGCTTGCGAGACGTGCAAGAAACGGTGAGCAGATATCCTTCTCTTAGTGGATTTGTCCGCCGATTTTAGGAGGACTATTATGAGAAATTCACTTTTTTCCACACCTATTCTTACAAAGGTGTTCAACATTCAGCTTTTTGCTGATGTGACAGACAACATCAACACTTCTTCTTCTGCAGGTCTTTCTGCGGAAATGAAGGAGTACTACGACAAGTATCTTCTTGACAACGCAGAGCCTGAGCTGTACCACGGTCAGTTCGGTCAGAAGCGTTCTATTCCCAAGAACGGCGGCAAGACTATAGAGTTCCGCAAGTACGATCCCTACCCCAAGGCAACAAAGCTTGTGGAAGGTATTACACCCACAGGCAGAAGTCTTACTATGAAGACTATCAAGGCGGACGTTGACCAGTACGGCGACTACACGGCAATTGCTGACGTTGTTCAGACAACTGCTATTGACAACAACCTTGCAGAAGCTACAGAGCTTCACGGTGCGCAGGCAGGACGTACTCTTGACACCGTTATCAGAGAAGTTCTTGTGGGCGGTACCAACGTTCAGTATGCCGACGGCTCGGTATCTGCACGTTCAAGTCTTGTGGGCGGCAAGGAAAGCGGCAACCACTATCTTACCGTTGACTGCATCAAGCGTTCTGTCAGAACTCTCAAGACGGCAAACGCAAAGAAGATTAACGGCAGCTACGTAGGCATCGTTCATCCCGACTGTTCCTACGACCTGACAAACGATCCCAAGTTTGAAGAATGGCACAAGTACGCAAAGCCCGAAGAGCTTTACAACGGCGAAATCGGCAAAATTGCAGGTGTGCGTTTTGTTGAAACAACCGAAGCGAAAATCTTCGAAGGTGCAGGTGCTGACGGCAGAGACGTTTATGCGACTCTCATTATTGCCGAAAACGCTTACGGTACCATTGACATTTCAGGCTGCGGTCTCAAGCACATTTTCCACAACTTCGGCGAAGCAGGCGCTTCCGATCCTCTTGACCAGAGAGCTACAACCGGCTGGAAGGCTATGTCTACTGCCGTAAGACTTATGGAGCCTTACATGGTTCGTATTGAAACTACTTCCACCTTTGAATCAGGTGCGAACTGAGAGGAGTAACTTTTATGGCTGTAAAGAAAGCAAAAATTCAGGAAGAAGAAATACTTAATGCGGTGGAAGAAGCCGTAACGGAAGAAACCGTAACGGAAGAAACCGTCGACACAAAACCCAAGGTTTACACTGAAGAAGAGCTTAACGAGGAAGTTGAAATTAAGCTCTTCAAGGACAACGACAGATACAAGGATGATGTTGACGTCGGATGCAACGGTGTTATGTGCAGAATCCCCAGAGGTGTTCCCTTCAAAATCAAGCGCAAGTTTGCTCTCATTCTTGAAGAGTCTATGGCTCAGGATGAGGCTACTGCCGAAATGATAAGCGGTCTTATCTACACCGAAGGCAAGTAACATCAGCATTTGAGCTGCTTCATTTACTTATGATGAAGCAGCTTTTTCTTATTTTCGGAGGTAATATTATGACTTTATCTGAAATTATAGCAAAAGCAAGAGAATACCGTCCCTGCAGTGCGGACAGAAGCGAATACATCCGCTGGATCAACGTTATTGAAGGTCGTGTTCAGCTTGAGGTTATGGGTATGAAGTCTCAGGACAAGCTCTTCAGGAAATACGGAGAATCGGACGGCAATACCGAGCTTCTTATCCAAAGCCCCTACGAGGACGTTTACATATACTACATATCCGCAATGTCGGACTACTACAACGGCGAATACGACAAGTACGAGAGCGACAGTCTTATGTTTGCAGATCTGTTTGAGAAGTACTGCAAGCATTACGCCAAGAATTGCACGCAGAAAAGCAACGTAAAAATAACGGGGTGGTATCAATGCTAAGCATCAAGGATCTGGAGTTCCCCAAGGAAAAGAATCTTGACGAGCTTTACGCCTACATGTTCAAGCTTCACGAATATTTATCCATCATACTTTCCGACAAGGAGGACAAAGGCAATGTTTAAATTACCAAAGCTACGCACGAATGCTACACCGCAAAGGATTGAAGAAGTTTCATTCAGCGGTATCAACCGCCGTGAAGATGCTGACGGCAGGTACTTTACATCGGCTATGGGTATGGTTAGCGACAACCATCCTTATGTGTCCTCGAGAGGGCGCAACAACATTTACAAGGCGCCTTCGGGAAAGAAGCTTTTAGGTCTTGGTATGGGCAAGGAATTATACTACGTGCTTAACGACGGCAAGGTGTCGGAATTTTATTACGGCGGAGAGTTAAAAGGCACATGGTCTGACAAGCAGGCAAGCCCCAAGCACTTTGCCGAGGTTGGCAAAAAAATATGTATTTTCCCCGACAGAGCCTACTTTAAGCCCCGTGACGACGAGCTTATAGAACGTTATATGGCAATGAACTCCAAAGTTGACGGCAAGGTTTACAAAAGAGCTGCTCAGATATCCGACGGAAATTCTGCACTTTCTGCCTACAACACAAAGGTCTTAAACTATCTTATCGGTGACGGCTGGCAGGAGGTTGACAGTGACAACTGGCAGGAGGTTGACGGTGGCGAGGTTGTTGTTCTCAAGAAAGGCGACGTTATAAAGCTATGGGCGCGCGACAAGGACGGCAACAAGGTATCCTTCAGAGGTTTACCTACTGAAACGGGCATTGTTATGGGGTCTGCTGCCTCCTTCAGGGATTACGTATTAGGCTATTACGACGCAGGTGGGAGCGGAGGACAGTACGAGGTTACGGTCTCCTCCTCTACGGGTGAGGTATATATCAACCTTTACATGGAGTTTACGTATCCTATGGAGTACAACGAGCAGTTCTGCAGATATCTTACCACTGAAGCTGAATTTGAAATTCACAGGAAAGACGGCGCCGACTATCTGCTTCTTCCATATCCTATGCCAAATGCCACGGGCGACGAGCTGCAGAGTGCCGACATAAACAAGCAATTACTTGACGGTAATCTTGTATCGGGTGTAAATGTTACATTCATCTGTGAGGACTACACTGCAGAAACCGTAACAGGCGGTGTAAAGAAAGAGGTTCACATCAGAAATTGGCTTCCAAAAAGTGCAATTGTTGAAGAGGTTGGCGTTACTCAGTTTTACCACGGCAACAACACCTTTTATGCGGCGTTTCTGAAATTTCCCGAAAACACCTTCGACATTCCCGGAAAATTCCTCTATGATGCCTACGACAGTAAATACAAGTATACAGTCTTCTCAGGCAAACGCATAACTTTAGAGTTCGGCTTACCTCAGTTATCGGTTATTACCGCCTGCAACAACAGGCTATGGGGCTTTGAAGGCAACAAGCTTTATGCCTCGGCTCTCGGTCAGCCCTTTATTTTCAACGACTATTCGGGCAACAATGCAGATTCCTATGCCGTTGAGCTCAACGTTGACAGGAACATTGAGGCGTGCATATCTTATTCGGGTGTGCCTCACTTCTTTACCCGTGACAGGATTATAAAGGTATACGGCACCTCTCCCTCAAGCTATTCTACGTCTGAGACGGTCTGTTCTTCCATCGCCTCGGGAGGCTCTCAAAGTCTTATATCAAGCGGCGGTTATTTATACTTTCTTGACAGCGACGGAAACATTGCAAGGTACGACGGTACATATCCCACTGTTATATCCCATCCTTTGAACGAGTCCTTTAACAGCTGCGTTTCCTATTGTGATTCAAGGTTTATTTACTTCAACACGGACAAGGGTTTATTTATTTACGACACTTTATTCGGCGTCTGGATGAGCGACGAGCGCAAGAACATATCATTCGTTACTGCCTACGGTGACAAGGCTTTGGCAAGCGACGGCGTCTTTATTTACACACAGGCTGATTTATCTGCTATGTTGGTTGATTTTACGGCATTTATTGAAGCAGGTGTCAAAAGCTCTGTTGAATTTCCCGTATTTGACGAAGGATATTTCGGCAGAAAAACAATAAATTCCCTGCAGCTTAAAATCAAAGCAGGCAGGGACACAAGTCTATCCGTTTACATCAAGCAGGAGGACGACGGCATTTGGCAGTGTGTTTATTCAAAGCGAGCTGACGAAGGTACAGAGGTTTACACGATACCCATAAAAACAGGGCGTTGTTTAAATTTCGGTGTAAAAATTGAAGCTGTCGGTGATTGGCAATTTGAAGGCTATTCTAAGCTTATTACTGCAGGATCCTACAAGAAATAAGGAGTGATTATTATGAGCTACAAAAAATACAACGGTATTGAATACAAAGAAGACGGCATTGACTATTCCGAGCAGATGGGCATTGCCGAAGGTCAGGGCGACTTTGACCTTGCTGCCCAGTACGAGAAGCAGCACAATGCAAAGAATCTTGGAGAGGGACTTGGTTATGAGCTCAGCTTTAAGTATACAAAGCCCGAGGACTACGGTTTTATTCCCGATTCAAAAAAGGTCTCTTCTGCCGTTCCGTCCACCACATCAAGAAGTGATGCGATGAATTTATTACTTTCGGATCTGCAGAAGCCTTCTTCCTTTACTTACAATCCTCAAAGCGATCCTCTTTACAAGAATTACAAAGAGCAGGCGGAAAGGTCTGCAAAGAACGTCAGCGAGGACGTAATGGCGCAGGCGGCGGCTATGACAGGCGGTATGCCTTCCTCTTATGCCGTATCAGCTGCATCGCAAGCAGCTTCCCGTCAGATGCAGGAAGCCGACAACATGATTCCCGAGCTTTACCGTCTTGCCCTTGACAAGTACAACGCTGAAAGAAGCGACAAGTACAAGCAGCTTGGTGTACTTATGGATCTTGACAACACTGAGTACAACAGAGGAAGAGATGCTCTTTATGATGAGAGATATGCCGAAGAAACCGCATACAACAGAGGAAGAGATGCTTTAAATGATGAGTGGAAACAAAAAGAGTGGGATTATATGCTTGATGAAGATATTGAAGAGAACAAGTGGAAACAAAAAGAGTGGGATTATATGCTTGATGAAGATACTAAAGAGAACGAACAGACAGCTCTTAACAATGTTATTGCGTTATTGGGTGCAGGAATACCTGTTACTAAAGAGCAGCTTGAGGCGGCAGGTCTCGGTCATCTTACTCCCGAAAGTGCCAGGGAATACATTACGGCAAATGCTGCAGCTCAGCAAAAGGTACAGAATTCAGGCGGCGGTGCTCCAAAGGAAAAGGAGCTTAAGTCTGTTACGCCTTCCATGTACACAAGTCTTGAGAATGTTTTGACCGACGAAGAAAAGGGAGGCGTTGCCGCCTTTGAAAGAGAGCTTTCCAAGTACAACTGGGACGAATACGACAA
>JAZQFS010000099.1:0-8817 GCA_045539625.1 Eubacteriales bacterium
TCTCCCACAAAGGAGTCAACAGTAGCACCGAGAATGATTTCAACATTTTCCTTTTCAACAAGCTTGTCATAAAGTGTCTTTTCGCCTGTGATAAAATCAAGATTTTGCACAAGATAAACTTTTCTGCTTGTTTCAGAAAGAAGAATTGCCTCCTGAAGAGCACTGTTTCCTCCGCCGATTACCGCAACGTCCTTTCCTTCGTAGAAAGCACCGTCGCAAACTGCACAGAAGGATATTCCCTCTCCCACAAATTTTTCTTCGCCGTCTACGCCAAGCATTCTGTGCTTTGCACCTGTTGCAACAATGACCGTCTTTCCTTCAAACTCTCCGCTGTCGGTTACAACCGTCTTAACATCGCCGTTTTTGATTTCAAGCACCTCGGCACATTCAATTTCCGCACCAAGATTGAGAGCCTGCTCAACAAGCTTTTCGGCAAATTCGTTACCTGTAAGGCTGATAAATCCGGGAATGTTTTCAACTCTTGGCGAATAGGTTATCTGTCCGCCGAAAGTGCCCTTTTCAATTACAAGCACGTCCTTGCCTGCTCTTTTTGCGTATACTGCCGCAGTAAGTCCTGCAGGTCCTGCTCCAATTACAATAATATCGTACATAATTCTCTCCGTTATATTGATTTGGGGCTGCAAGAATACAGCCCCGATTTTTTATGCATTTAAAAGTTTTTTAATGTCGGAAACGCCTGTGTACTTCTGTACCTCGCCGTCCTTAACAACAACAAGTGTAGGAGCCTGCTTGATACCAAAGTCAGCAGTAAGGTCTGCGTGCTCGTTTGCAAGAAGCTTTTCATAACCGAAGCCTGCCTTGTCAAGGATAGAGCAAGCAATCTTACAGTTGGGACAGGTTGCAGTTGTGAAGAGGTATGCACCGTCTGTATAAGCCTTTTCGCCCATAACAGCCTCTGTTGCCGCCTCTATTACTGCTTCGCTGAGAGTACCTTCCTTTTTAAGAACAGAGTTTTCGATGTTGTAAACCTTTCTGTCCTTATATTCCTGACTCTTACCGTCGTTCCAGTTCTGAACAGGTCTGTAGTAGCCTGTGATACGGCTGTAAACCTCGGTCTTTTCTCCGCAGTGAGGACAAGTAAACTGTTCGCCTGCAAGATAGCCGTGTGTGCGGCAGATGGAATATGTGGGTGAAAGTGTATAGTAAGGAAGCTTGTAGTTTTCGGCAATCTTCTTTACGAGAGTAGCCGCACTCTTCCAATCGGGAAGCTTTTCGCCGAGGAATGCATGGAATACGGTACCTGAAGTGTAAAGTGTCTGAAGGTCATCCTGAACATCAAGAGCAGAGAAGATATCCTCTGTGTAGCCAACAGGAAGATGTGAGGAGTTTGTATAGTAAGGTGCATCGTCCTCGCTCTTTGCTGCGGTGATAATGTCGGGATAGTGCTTTTTGTCGTGCTTTGCAAGACGGAAGGATGTGGATTCTGCAGGAGTAGCTTCCAGATTGTAAAGGTCGCCGTACTTTTCCTGATAGTCAGAAAGTCTTTCTCTCATATGATTGAGAACATCCTGTGTAAACTTCTGCGCCTTTTCTGTTGTAAGGTCTGCCTGAATCCAGTTAGCATTGAGACCTGCTTCGTTCATACCTACAAGACCGATGGTTGAGAAGTGGTTGTTGAAGGTACCGAGGTATCTCTTGGTGTAGGGATAGAGTCCGCTGTCAAGAAGCTTTGTAATAACTGTTCTCTTAACCTTAAGGGAACGAGCCGCAATATCCATAAGTCTGTCAAGACGTGCATAGAAGTCTGCCTCGTCCTTTGCAAGGTAAGCGATTCTGGGCATATTGATGGTAACAACACCAACCGAGCCTGTGCTTTCGCCGCTGCCGAAGAAGCCGCCTGACTTCTTGCGAAGCTCTCTGAGGTCAAGTCTCAGTCTGCAGCACATTGAACGAACGTCACTGGGTTCCATATCGCTGTTGATGTAGTTTGAGAAATAAGGAGTACCGTACTTTGCGGTCATCTCAAACAGAAGCTTGTTATTCTCGGTTTCCGACCAGTCAAAGTCACGTGTGATGGAATAGGTAGGAATAGGATACTGGAAGCCTCTGCCATTGGCGTCGCCTTCAATCATAATTTCGATAAACGCCTTGTTTACCATATCCATTTCCTTCTTACAATCCTTGTACTTGAAGTCAACCTCCTTGCCGCCGATGATACAGTTAAGCTCTGCAAGGTCAGCCGGAACTACCCAGTCAAGAGTAATGTTGGAGAAGGGAGCCTGCGTACCCCATCTTGAAGGTGTGTTTACACCGTATACAAAGGACTGGATACACTGCTTTACTTCCTTATAGGAAAGGTTGTCTATCTTTACGAAGGGCGCAAGATAGGTGTCAAAGGAGGAGAATGCCTGCGCACCTGCCCACTCATTTTGCATAATACCGAGGAAGTTAACCATCTGGTTGCAAAGGGTTGAAAGGTGAGATGCAGGAGCAGAGGTAATCTTGCCGGGAACGCCGCCAAGGCCCTCCTGAATAAGCTGCTTCAATGACCAGCCTGCACAGTAACCTGTAAGCATGGAAAGGTCATGGATATGAAGGTCGGCATTTCTGTGAGCTGCACCGATTTCATCGTCATAAATTTCAGATAACCAGTAGTTGGCTGTGATTGCACCTGAGTTTGAAAGTATAAGTCCGCCTACAGAATAGGTGACGGTGGAGTTTTCCTTTACACGCCAGTCGTTAACATTAATGTAGTTGTTAACGATTTCCTTATAGTCAAGCATAGTTGCGTTAAGGTTACGGATTTTTTCTCTCTGGCGTCTGTAAATAATGTATGCCTTTGCTACATCATCATAGCCAGCCTTGATAAGAACCGACTCTACGCTGTCCTGAATGTGTTCAACGGAAATTCTGTCATCTTCAATCTTTGATTCAAATTCCGCTGTAACCTTAAGAGCGAGAAAGTCAATCATATCGGGGTTGAACTGCTTCTGGCATGCTTCAAATGCCTGGGTAATAGCAGCACTTATTTTGGATAAATCAAAGGGAACGCGCTTGCCGTCTCTTTTTACTACGTTATACATATTCTATTCTCCTATATATTGTTATTCTTGTGGTGAGTGAATACATTATATCGCATATTTTGTGTTTTGTCAAGAGGTAAATAACAATATATTGTGTTTATACCCCTCTAATTTCAACTTTTGGTAAAATTGACGAAATGGCATTTTTCATAACAAGGAGCATCTGAGGATTATGAGCAGAGTAGCCCTCGGCAATCAAATTGCCGCTATCCTCGAAGTTTTGCAGGAAATACCGAGGTGCACCGCTTATCCAATGTGCAATTTTTTCCATATCTTCCACATTGTGAAGCTCTTTTACAACAGTAGTCCTGAATTCGTAATCAACGTCATTTTTCAGCAAAATTTGTACACTTTTATCAATAAGGTCTACGTTCAGCTTGTCAAAACCTGCCGTCAGAGGATATTTTTCCTTACAATTTTTAATATCCATGGCAACATAGTCACACAGCTTTTCGTCAATCATTTGCTGAAGTCTGTCAGGAAAACTGCCGTTTGTATCCAGCTTAATACTATATCCCAAAGCCTTGATACTTTTTGCAAAATCAAATATTTCCTTATTCATAAGCGGCTCTCCGCCCGTTATGCAAACGCCGTCAAGTATCCCCTGTCTTTTTTCGAGAAAGGAAAGTATATCCTCCACGTTATGCTCCTGCACCTCTTCCGTTTTTGTGACAAGCAGTGCATTATGGCAAAAGGGACAGCGGAAATTACAGCCTCCCGTAAATATGGTACACGCCACCTTGCCGGGATAATCAAGCAAGGTCATTTTTTGAAAGCCAAGTATTTTCATAGTGTTTTTCCTTTCTTTTAAGGCAAGAGTGCTCCGAATTCGCAAGGGAACGAAGCAAATCCGAGACGCCATTCTTCTGCTGTTCTGAATCTGCACCAGAAATCCCAACCCGATACAAATTTGAAGCCAAGAGGCGACTTTCCGTCCCAACCAAGTTTTATCCGGTCAACTTTCACACGGTACGTGTCCTTATTCTCGTCCGTTACATATTCAACTTGGTATTTTTCAAGCTCTTCTTTTTTTCTGTTTTCGGTAAGACCGAGATAAATCCCATCATTTTTCGGTATCTGTGCTTTACCGTCTTTAAACGATACTGTTTCGGAATATCTCATAGGCTTCGGCTCAAAACAAATAGTAACTGTTGAATGTTTTGCAGCTGCAATTTCAAGATACACATATTTTTCATCATATGCACATCTGAATTCTCCGCCATTTTCGGAAATTTGCTCTGTTTGTGCATTTTCAATGGAGTGTGCCATTTGGTAGTATTTTGCGTAATCAATTTTGACTTCAATGGCTTTTTGTCCGTTTTTTACACGGCCAAGCACTCTTTCAAACTCAGTTTCCTTGAGTTTTTCAAGGGCTTTTATTCTTTTTTTCAATTGTTCGGGGAAAAATTTATAGCTTTCTGCTTCGGAATGATATCCAAGTCTTGAATCATTTTCACACAGAGGTATCATTTTGCTACTGTTGATTATTTCTTCGTCAACGATTTTCTTCATTTCTTCAAGCAATACTTCAGCATCAACTTCGCCATACAAAAGCTTGTCACGTTTATAATAAAATTTCAGAATGTTTTCGCAACTGTCGGCTAAAATTTCAAAGGCATCTATTACGCTTTTCTGCTCTGACGGAAGCTGATTGGGAACTGCTTTTTTGCCTTCTTTCCATTTCTCTGTCATGGTTTCAAAAAGCGTTACAACTTCCTCAAGGGTGTGCCCTCTTTGCAGACATTCCCATATTCTGTCGCCGTTTGCCGCATCTTCATACATCCATGACTGAGGAAGATTGATATTTTTAGGCTCAAGCTGAAGTTCCCAAACAACGCTGTCATGCATAGGTCCGTAATAGGAGAACATAATATTTACGGGATAATTCTTGTAGCCTTCCTCAAACAATTCATACGCTTTGGCTGTCATTTCTGCATTATCATATCCACAGTAATTTGCAGCAAGATTTTTAAGAAAAGCTTTCTTATCGGAAAAGTCCCAAAGAAACGACAATTCTCCTACTGCCTTACTCATAAGTGACGGATAGTTGCCGAAATACCAACATTCCACCACTCCGGCAATATCACATTTCAGTTTATCAAACAGTATTCCGGGAACCGGAATGTACGGAAGAGTTGCAATCTCATAGGAACAGCATGCCTGAATTTTAGCATACATTTCTTTGCCGTCTTTGTTAGCCTGATTCATAGCCGCTTTAAACAAATCCGAAGGACCTGTATATGACAGCCAGTAATCTACCGCAAGACGCTCTTTGCCAAGCTGAGTTTCCACACCCATTTCCTCAAAGTTTTCCATCTGCACTACGTCATCGGGAGAAGCTTTGACATAGTCACTGATTTCGTCGAGCGCCCATGTTCTGTGTCCGTAAGGCCAGCTGATAAATTTTGCATCGCTTCCTGCTCGTCTTATTCCCTCTTTTAACAAATCAACGGTATGGGCAACAATCTGTGCTCTTGAATATTTTTTGCATCTCGGACAATTGCTTGTATCTCCGCTGGCACAGCTTGTGGTTCTTTCACCGTAAGTTATATCGATAAATCCACCGATATCGGGAAGCTCCCGGCATAGCTTTTCCATAGCAGTAATACAGTATTCTTTACCTTTTTCAGTATGAGTGCAAAAAGTGTTAAAGCCGCTATAATGCTGATATCCAACAAGTTCGGGATACTTCTTCGCCTGCTCATCGTCAAGGAAAAAAGGTTCAATAAAAAAGATATACACTTTTATTCCGTATCGCTTTGCCGATGCAATTATCTTTTTAAGCTTGGCAATACGTTTTTCTCTGCCTACTCCATATTCGGGAATAATATCTGTTTTTACAAGGTTGGAAAGTCTTGTGTAAATCCAAAGTCCATTGGTACCGTCATGTGCAAGTCTGTTGAGATACTGTTCAGGATAATAATCAACATCGTCAAACAGCTCGTCTATGCTCTTGGGAGGACGGTTGGTAGGACTGAAAAAGCCTCTTGTTATACGTGTCTTTATTCTCGGTGTACGAACAATCTCGCCAAGCGGAAGAAAAGCTCCACCACGTCTGTTCAATTCGTCTTCGATATATATTATACCCCTGCGTATACCTTCTGTATCCATAGCAGATACGGTACACATATCCTTTGTGACATTTATTACATATTCTTCGAAAGTTTTCGTTTCACAATACTGCAGAACTATCGGATATCTGCTTCCGTCAATGTCGTAAACTTTGGAAAATACATCGAAATCTTCAACTGCCGTTTCAAGAAGCTTTTCCTCGTCGGGAAAATTATTGACAATGTATAAGCCTTCGACATCAGCTTCGCCCTCTGCTACTTTTTTCTGCAAAACCATTGGGGTTTCTCGGTGTGGACAGGTGAACTAAGTTGGTCTATAAATCCAAGCTCGGGCTGAGGAAGATAAAAATTTTCAAAACTTTCCATTTTAAATACCTCTGTTCATATTCAAAAAAAGCCGAGAATTAACTCGGCTTTCTTTATTTTTCAAAGCTTAAGCTTTAATTACTTGGAAGTGATAACAACTGCTCTGAGAGCTGCAACCCAATCAACCTTGCAACCGAAGGATTCGGAGATTGCTCTTACGGGAACCATTGTAAATCCGCCGCCCATAATCTGTGCGGGAACATCAAGCTCGTAAGCAACCTGTCCGTTCTTGTAAAGCTTTGTGTCGCCGATTGTAAGCTTGATTACATCACTGCCTCTTGTAGCTGTTACGGTCTTTGTAGCACCGTCCCATTCAACCTTTGCACCAAGTGCTTCGAAGATTGCACGAAGAGGAACGAGGGTTCTGCCTTCAACAATAACAGGAGCCTGGTCAGCAAAGTCGATTCTGCCGCCGTCAAGGAATACGGAAACTTCGGGAGCTGCAGGTGCAGGATTTACTTCAACTGTGTAAGCGAAAGCATCCTTTTCGGAAGCGATTCTGGAAGCAGATACTACAACGTGAGCCTTGCCGCCGAGAAGCTTATCAAAGTCAAAGGTATTTTCTGTTGTGTATGTAAGATTGCCCTTTGTATACTTAATCTGGTAGAGGCCGTCAGCGTTCTTAAGGAACTGAACTGTCAGGCAGTCACCTGTCTTGACATCGAACAGCTCGGGAGCTGTAGCAACAGAAGCAATTGCCTTGAAGCTTGTTGCACCTTCATAGATTTCAAGCTTCTTGGTGGCGAATCTGATAAGGTTTATGTAACCGGGGTTACCTGCAACGTCGCTAACTTGGAACATCTGAGGCTTTGCAAGTGCACCGATGTACATCCAGCAGTCTGTTGCAGCATCAACAGCGGGAACCTTTGTGTAAGTTACTCTGATTGTAAGGTTTTCAAGAGCATATGTGTTCTTGGAAGCAACACCGCCCCAGTTTACACCGTTCTGATAGTAACCGCCGTGTGTTACGTCAACAACATTTGCAGCCTTTTCGGTGATGGTTACGGGAGAGTTTTCAGCAACAACTGCCTTTTCAGCGTTAACGAGGTTAAAGCCGTTACCTGCAACCCAGTTTTCTGTATCAGCAGCGCCTACTACAATTGCCATAGTAACGAGCATCATTACAGAAAGAGCAAATACAAGAATTTTTTTCATAATATTATACCTCCGTATATTATTTATGGTTTGATTATAACACAGCTTATTCAATTTGTCAAACATTTGGCGAAAAAAATCTCACAATTTTAGTAACAATTTTGCTTTTTAAACTTTAAGAAGAAAAGTTCTCACCTGTGTTGGACGATGTAGGCATCGTCCCCTACGTTTTCGTGTTCGGAATATAAAGAAGCCCGTGAGTCGGTGTTTGACTCACGGGCGGATAATTTGTGCTTGTTGTGATATACGCAGAGAATGAACTTTGGTAGTCTTTCCGTCCGACTTACTGACGGGAAGACGGCTGTTCGGGAACTAAAACTCAGTTACCGCATACACTTTCTGCGAATATCGTCAAGGGACATTCTCGCTTAGTTGTAGAGTTCGCCGAGCTTAACAAGACGAGCGTACTTTTCCTTAGCCTTTTCTTCAGCCTTAGCGAAGAGCTCTTCTGCTCTTTCGGGGAAGGACTGAGCAAGACGGCTGTAACGTGTTTCGCTCTTGATGAAGTCGATGTAGGAAGCAGTGGGTTCCTTGCTGTCAAGTGTGAAGGGATTCTTGCCTTCAAGCTTGAGTGCAGGATTGTATCTGAACATCTGCCAGTAACCTGCTTCAACTGCCTTCTTCATTTCTGCCTGGCAGTTAGTCATACCGCCCTTAACGCCGTGCATTTCACAAGGAGCGTAGCAGATTACGATGGAAGGACCGTTATAAGCTTCAGCTTCGCTGATTGCCTTAAGTGTCTGGTTCATATCAGCACCCATAGCGATCTGAGCAACATATACATAGCCGTAGCTCATAGCGATAGCTGCCAGGTCTTTCTTCTTGGTCTCCTTACCGCCAGCTGCGAACTGAGCGATCGCGCCGGTAGGGGTAGCCTTGGAAGCCTGTCCGCCGGTATTGGAGTAAACCTCGGTATCGAATACCATGATGTTTACGTCGTGGCCGCTAGCCAGAACATGGTCAACACCGCCGAAGCCGATGTCGTATGCCCAACCGTCACCACCGAAGATCCACTGGCTCTTCTTTGCCAGGAAATCCTTATCCTTCAGGATAGCCTGTGCCTTATCACAGCCGCAAGCCTCCAGAGCTGCAACCAGCTTATCGGTAGCGGTACCGTTCAGTGCACCAACACTGTAGGTATCCAGCCACTCCTGAGCTGCTGCCTTTACATCATCGCTGTC
>JAZQFS010000100.1:0-15927 GCA_045539625.1 Eubacteriales bacterium
TTTTAGGACGAAAAATTCACCTTTCCTGCGCTTTATGAAGCATAAGGAGTTTCGCCGTCTGCGGACGGCGAACAAAGACGCTGTCTTTGGAAACTGCAAGCCTTTGAAAAGGCTTGACCTAAACTTTCATAATGGTTTTGCTACAGACTGGGCTGTGCTTTGAGCACAGTCTTTTTTTGTTCAAAAAAACTCCCCATACACAAAAGTACGGGGAGAGATGTATGAGGTGTTGCCTTTAGATGTATCTTTCAACAGCGGTAAACAGCGGAATAAAGGAGCTTGTTTCCATTGCCGAAACCTTGATTCTGTAGGGCTGTCTCAGACCGTCGAACTGAACAGACAGCTCGTTGGCGGAAAGAGATGCCTTGTAGGTCATACGTCTTGAAGCAATAAGCTGATTTCTTTCATTGTAAACAGCAACCACAACGGTGTATGACGGAACTGACGAGAAGGAGGTTACCTTTGCCGAAAGTACGCCGTCTTCAAGGCTGAGACTGTCAATTCTTAAGATAGGCTTGTCGGTGTACATCACCTTGAGTACGGGATACTTTACACCTGAAATGTATGTCCAGGTGCTTGAAAAGTCAAAGCCTACGGTGCCGCTTACAAAATCCTTGGAGGTGAGGCTTGTCTCGGCAACCGAAGTGAAGCCGTCGGTGTAGATGGTGTTGGTGGATGAAAGTGTTCTTTTGTTTCTCTGATAGTAAACATTTGATGTACGTGCGTGCATATAAATGTCTGCTGCAATTGTACCTGCATAAGCCTTGGCAATTTCCGATTGTCCTGAAACGGTGGAGGAAACGTCTGCTGTTGCAAAGCAGTTTTCAAGCATTATGTCATAGTCCACAATTTCTGCATCAAGGGAGGCATCTGTGCTTACGGGAGGTAAAAACCAGCTTCCGTAAGAGTCAACCAGACCTGCGATGCCGCCTGCATAGCAGTCGCTGTCGGAGTATGCCGCAACAGAGCCTGTAAAGTAACAGCTTGAAGCCTTGGCAAGTGAGAGGGAGAAGGTGTACATATATCCGAAAAGACCGCCTGCGTATACATGTCTGCCGTCGGCAGTATTGGTTACGGAAATGTCACCCGAAGCGTAGCTGTCGGTAACAAGTGACTTGCAGGCAATGTTGGTATTGATGTAGCCTGCAATGCTTCCTGCGTAGATGTTGTTTGCAGCTGCGGTTATTTGGAATTTTGCGGGAGAGACGTAAACCTTGTCAATAACAGACAAAGCGTCCTTGCCGTCGCTTTCGATGTAGCCTGCAAGACCGCCTGCATACAGGTCTTCCTGTGTTGTGTAACCGTCATAGTCGATGTCAAAATCCGAAACGATAAGATTCTTAACGCTGCCGTTGCAGATGTATCCGAAAAGACCTGCATAATCTGTACCTTCTACCGTAAAGCAGCTTACTGAGTAGCCGTTACCGTCAAGATATGCACCGTAGGGAGCTTCTTGTGTACCTACGGGAGTCCAGTGGTTGTAGCCAAGGTGAATGTCGTTGCCAAGAGCAAAGTAAGCTTTTGCATAATCCTCGTTGCCTTCATTTATAACCTTTGCAAAAAGTGCAAATTCTTCCGCATTTGAAATGATGTAGGGAAGAGCCTTTGTACCGTAGCCGTCACTGAATCTCTTTGCCACAGCTCCCTGCCATGCCGTCTTGTTGATTTCAAGGAACACGGCGTAAAGTGTTACGTTGCCTGTTACCGTGTATGTGTCAAAATCAACCTCAGAGCCGCCGTCACTCAGTGACCAGTAGTCAAATTCATATCTGAACTTGCCCGAATCGGGCTTTGAAGGAATATCTGAGGGAAGGTTGACGGTATTGCCGTAAGGTACTTCAAGCACCTCACCGAAGGGGTTGCCGTCTGAAACAAAGCTTACCTTGTAAACCTGCTTTTCGGCAGAGTAAACTGCATATAATGAGGTGTCGCTTTGGAGAATTTCATTTTCAAAGTCAAACGCCTCTCCGTTTTGTGTAAGCGACCAATGTGAGAAGGTATAAACATACTGAACATCAGCCTTTTTTGTGGGAACGGCTGCGGGAGCATATGCTTTTCCGTCAGAGCCGAAATAGTTTTCTTTAAAAAGCTTTCCTTCATTGTAGAAGGATACAACGCCCGTAATATCCTTGAGAACGGGATAGGGATAATCAGAGGAGCTGTCAAAGGTCCAGGTGCTGTCAAAATCAAAGCCGGGATAGCCTTCTTGTGTTTTTGAAGCCTCGGAGGACACAAGAACAATGCTGCTGTCATTGAAGATTTCAAGTCCCGTTACCGTCTGATCCTCCAAAATGTAACAGTTGCCGAAGATGGGGGCGAAGCTAAAGCCTGTAAAACCGCCCTCGTAGGATTCTTTTTTGTTTGCATTTTCCACAGGAGTATATATTACGTCGCCTGATGCGTAGCACTCGCTTATAAGCTTGCCCATGGATGCAGTGTAGCCTTCAAAGTCAATCTGACCTGCAAAGCCGCCCAGTGCCGAGTAGCCGTATACCTTTTGCTCTTCGGCGTTATGGTCATAGTAGCGATACCAGTAAACACCGTAGCTTCCTGCTTTGATGTCGCCTGAGAAATAACAGTCGGAAATTCTGAAATTCTCTGTTGAGGCAATGCTTCCCGCAAGACCGCCTGCGAAAACACAAAGCTGTGCTGTTGCAGTAACATTTGCCGAAGAGTGGCAGGCAGTAATTACAGCAGTGCCGCCGACCAGATCTGTAACCTTTGTGGCTGTCTGTGCGACAATACCTCCCGCAAAAACGGTAACGTAAGGTGATACAAGACAGTCTGCGGTAACATTACCCTCGGAGCTTGCCTTTCTCAATGAAAAGGAGCCGTCGTTAAGTGCACCCAAGTAACCCAAAAGTGACGAAACATAAGCCTGATAGGGTGTGGGAACCGCTCCTCTGGAGTCCTTGTATTCCGAAGCGTTTACAGAAGCGTAGACATCACAGTCGGCGCTTACGTTAAATATCTCACATTCTGCGTTTATACCTGCAAGCATAAAGCCGACAAGACCGCCTGCGTATGTATCCTTGTCATACTTGACAGAAACGGAGGAGTTTGTTACATGACAGTTTGTCAGCGTGCACTTGCCGCCGATGCCGTCGCCTAACATTCTGCCTGCAAGTACACTTGCAAAAGACTGGAGAACCTCGGAGTCTGTACCTGTTCTGTCAACATCAACGGTAACGCTGTCAAGCTTTAAGTTTTTTACTTCGCCGTTAAGTATAAGACCGAAAAAGCCGATGTAGGGGGTGTCGTTTTCAGTTATCTTGAAATTTGAAACGGTATAGCCGCAGCCGTCAAAGCTTCCCTGAAAGGCTGTTTCGTACTTGTTGTTTACCGTAAAGTATCCTACAGGCGTCCATTCTCTGCCGCCAAGGTCTATGTCGCCTGTCAGCTTGTAATGGCTTCTTATGCCGATACCCGAATTTATGTTTTTCGAGAAAAGCTCAAGGTCATCGACGTTTGATATTTCGTAGGGGGCCTCGGCTGATCCGTCGCCGCCGCTGAACTCTTCCGTCATAAGAAGTGCGTCGCCTTCCATAACATTTGCAGGCTTTTCGTTGGCTGCCGTCTCTTGTATGCTTTCGGTAACATAAGCCATACGGATAGAGGAATGCTCCGATAAAGCCTCGCTGTCATAATTTTCAAAAGGCAGCTCTTCAACCATTTCCGCCGTGGATTCCACACCTGAAACCATAACGGGTGCGGCGTATGCCGAACAGCAAATCATTGAGGAAGCCAGAATAATACTCAGTAATTTTTTCATATGGGTGCGTATGCGAAAAAGCATACTCCTCCTTTGTAAAATGATACAAAATAATTATACAACAAGTGATGCTTTTTGTCAATCGTGGTAAAAGAATATTTACAACACAGGAAAAATTTATTTTTGCCGTTAAAAGTCGAAAAAACTATTGAAAAAAGGAGGATTTTGTGGTATAATACAGAGAATATAATATACCGTAGCTGTTTTCAGGAAAATAAGGCAAGGAAAAAAGAGCTTATTTGCCGTTATTTTCAAAGCATTAGAGTGTAAAAACAATATTTCAATAAAGGATGAAAGACAATGAAGAAAATTATGCTTGGCAATGAAGCAATTGCCAGAGGTCTGTACGAAGCAGACTGTAAATTTATCTCCAGCTACCCCGGCACTCCTTCAACGGAAATTACCGAGTGTGCTGCAGAGTACGATGAGCTTTACGCAGAATGGGCTCCCAACGAAAAGGTTGCAATGGAAGGAGCACTTGGTGCTTCCATCTCGGGTGCACGTTCCTTTTGTGCAATGAAGCACGTGGGACTTAATGTTGCAGGCGACCCGCTGTTTATCTGCTCTTATGTGGGAGCGGAAGGCGGTATGGTTATAGCTGTTGCAGATGATCCCGGTATGCACTCTTCCCAGAATGAGCAGGACTCAAGACACTATGCGATAGCTGCAAAGCTTCCCATGTTCGAGCCCTCCGATTCAAATGACTGTCTTGTATTCACAAGAGAAGCCTTCGCACTTTCCGAAAAGTTTGATACTCCCTTCATTATAAGAACTTCCACAAGAGTTGCCCACTCTCAGAGTGCTGTCGAGCTTGGCGAAAGAAAAGAGAGCGAAATCAAGCCTTACGAAAAGAACATTGCAAAGCATGTAATGGCACCTGCAAACGCCATAAAGCGTCACGTTGTTGTTGAAGAAAGACTTAAGGAAATCTCGGAATGGGCAAATACCTGTCCTTTTAACAGAGCAGAATACAACGATACAAAAATCGGTATTATCTGTGCAGGCTCAACCTATGTATATTCAAGAGAAGTGTTCGGCGAGGGTGCGTCCTACTTGAAGCTTGGACTTGTAAACCCTCTTCCCGAAAAGCTTATACGTGAATTTGCTTCCAAGGTTGACAAGGTTATAGTTGTTGAAGAGCTTGATCCTGTTATCGAACAGCAGGTAAAGGCTATGGGTATTGAGTGCGACGGCAAGAACAAGCTTCCCATACTCGGCGAATTTTCACAGGAAGTAATCTCAAAGTGCTTGCTTGGCAAGGAAAACGAATGTGTACAGCTTGAAGATACAATTCCGGGACGTCCTCCCGTGCTTTGTCCCGGCTGTCCTCACAGAGGTCTGTTCTTTGTACTCAAGAAGCTGGGTGTTACGGTAAGCGGCGACATCGGCTGCTATACTCTCGGTTCTGCAGCTCCTCTTTGTGCTGTTGATACAACACTTTGTATGGGTGCATCCATTGCAGGTCTTCACGGTATGAATAAATCGGGCGGACTTGATCCCAAGAAGTCTGTTGCCGTAATCGGTGACTCAACCTTCTGCCATTCGGGACTTACAGGCATTATGAATATGGTATATAACAAGGCTCACTCCACCGTTATTATCTGCGATAACAGCATAACGGGCATGACAGGTCACCAGCAGAATCCTGCAACGGGCATGACTCTCAAAAATGAGCCTACACATCAGATGTGCATAGAAAAGGTTGTTGAGGCGCTTGGCGTAAATGACATAAAGATTGTTGACCCCAACGAAGTAAAAGAGCTTGAAAATGCCATCAAGGACTCTCTTACAAAAGAAGAGGTTTCGGTTATTATCACACGCCGTCCCTGCGTTCTTCTTAAATCTGTAAAGAAGGATACATACTTTACGGTAAATGCCGATAAGTGCCGCGGCTGTCGTGCTTGTATGAAGATAGGCTGTCCTGCGGTAAGCTTCAAGGACGGTAAGGCGGCAATTGATACAACACTTTGTACAGGCTGCGGACTTTGTGCAAAAATGTGTGCCTTTGGCGCAATTGAAGAACACAAGAGATAAGGAGAGGTAAAAATGAGTAAGACAGTAAATATTATGATTTGCGGTGTTGGCGGACAGGGAAGCCTTCTTGCCAGCAGAATTTTAGGCAATACCTTCCTTTCTCAGGGCTATGACGTTAAGGTGTCCGAGGTACACGGTATGAGCCAGAGAGGCGGCTCGGTTGTTACATACGTAAAATACGGCGAAAGAGTTGACAGTCCCGTAATATGCAAGGGCGAGGCGGACTTTCTTCTTTCCTTTGAGCTTTGCGAGGCTGCACGCTGGCTTCCTTACCTTAAAAAGGACGGAATTGTTGTAACAAGCACACAGCAGATTATGCCCATGCCCGTAATTATCGGTGCTGCCGAATATCCCGCGGATATTGAAGCGAAAATCAAGGCAAAGGGCGTAAAGCTTATGAGTGCAGATGCACTTACACTTGCAGAAGAGTGCGGTACATCAAAGGCGGCAAACGTAGTTCTTATAGGTATGTTTGCAAAGCACTCCGATATTCCAAAGGAAGAATACATCAAGGCAATCAAGGCTTCTGTTCCTGCAAAATTCCTCGAGCTTAACCTTGAAGCTTTTGAAAAAGGATATGCTCTTGACTGATTTGTCTGATATAAAAAAATAAGAAGGCTGCGGCGATTTGCCGCAGCCTTCGGTGGTCTTATGGGGTAGTGCGTGCGACGCAGAAGGTAGTGCGTGCGACGCAGAAGGTGGTGCGTGTGACGCAGAAGGTAGTACGTGCGACGCAGAAGGGTAGTGCGTGTGACGCACACAACCAATACTTATATACCAATACTTAATATACCAATATTTATTCTATCTATCCTGTGCAATAAAAGTGCAATTGTGGAAAACTCCCGATTTTCGGGACAGATTGATGGTAAGAGTAAGAGAGTATATAAAAGCAGCATACGGATAAGCCAAGAGGTTTCACAAATAATGGCAAGCATTATACCAAACAGACTCTTTGCCTCGGTTTTTATTTGGCTTTAAGCTTTTCAGCCGATAAGAAATGTGTTATCCTTACGCTTTAACTCCTTGCCCAGCATGTGTGCATATAAATCAAGGCTGATGAGAGGAATACCGTCAAAAAGCTCAAGGGGCTCGGGAAGAGTATACTCTTTTCCGTCGGAGCAGGATACCTTGTCACAGCCTACGGTAAAGACGTATGTGTCATCTGTTACAACGGTAAGCTGTCTTTTTGCCTTGTTCCATATGTGGTACATATGTATCTGATGCGTGGAGCTGTCAATGGGATTGAAGGGAATGTAGTACTTGCCGTTCTTTTCCACTATGTCGTAGTCGCAGTTCTGATATACCCCGTCTATGTACAGCTCATACTTTCTTGCCGTGTCGAGAAATTCTATGCTTTCAAGCTCAAAGTAGCCTTGTCCCCACACAGGTCTTACAATAAAGTTGTAAATGTCGCCCTTGAACTTTGGAATTTTTCTGTCACGGATACCAAGACGTTTTTCAACCCTCTCTTTGGGATTTGAAACAGCACCCACAAGGGTACGGGGCGAATCGGGGTTTTTGTCGTTGGTAAAGCCGATTGTTATTGAGCACATCTGCTCGTCAAGCTTGTAGCTTCGGTGCATTGCCCTGATATCGGAAATTTTGCTTGTGTTAATGGGTGTTTCACGGCTTTCCTTTAACAACATATATGGATAGTCGCTTGTGGAGCGTCCCACAAGAACGCCGTCCTTGATTTCGTAATCCGTAAGACCGACAAACTCCCATTTGTCAAGGTCTTGCCGGGTTTTGAACTCGTACCGTTTTACTATGCCGCCGCCCCAGCCGTCGCAGGTGACGTTGTACATAGGTCCCATAAAATACCTGTCACGGGGGTGAAGCTGACAGAAGCTTTCCTTTTGCTCGTCTGTGGGAACAATATCGGTGTGCTCGGTGTCCTCACAGAAGGCTTTTCGTACCGCATCAAGGTAGCCAAAGCCAAGCACCTTGGCAGGCGACATATATGTTCCCTCACCGTATTCGTTCCAGGTTGACAGAATTGCAAGCTTGCTCTTCCATGAATCCTTTTCATAAGTGGGAAGAATATCGTCACGTACCCATTCAAGCCCTTTTTGGGTATCCTCAAAGGTCATATTGGGGGAGCGGAAGTATCTCCAGGCAACAACATTAAAGCCTGAGCTTATGGTAGGCACCTGATGACACAGACCGCTTTTTATGTTGCTGAGGTTTCTGGCTTTTGTGTATTCAAGGTTGTAGCCCTCGTGTCCCCAGTTGTAGGCGTGGGTGCCGTCAATGCCTATATCCTTAAAGGACTGTCTCGGATCACCGCAGGCAAGAATGATAAGTCCCTTGTAGCCAAGCTTTGTTACCTCGCCTCTTAAATAGTCCAGACACCTTTTTGTAATCTCTGTTCCGCCCATATGGGGTATAAGCCTGTCGGCACCGTATATGGACATTACCGCATAGCCGTCGACTGTCATATAACGCTCGTCGGAGAAATAATAGTCAATCCAGTAGGGAACATAGTAATCTTTGAACGCCTGCTCGCTTTCGGGCTTGCAGCCTGCCGCCTCCCACAGAAGGGCAAACTTTACCATATCGCCGTATTTTGCATACATATGCGCCGTGTTCCACTGGTAGTTCATACGGGGGCACATAAGAGGTAACCCCGCATTTTCCGAATACCAGCAGTAAAGCTGAAAATCGATGCCGTGCTCCGCCATAAATTTGATTTCCCAGTCGGCTACCTCAGGATCTCCTTCGTCGTAAAAGCCGAGGACAGGCTCGTGGTCGTCGTAGGGAGTGATACAGTCCCAGCCGTGGTGCTGACCGTCACGCCACAGTGAGCACACGTTGATACCCACATGGTAATCTCCCTTTTTCTTGGGAATAACGGGCTTTGGAACATAGTCACTCGGCTCGTCAAAGAGACGGGCTGCAAATATTTCGCCCATCATAAACTCGCCGCCGTTTTCGCCTGCTTCAAATTCAATCTTAAAGCCGTCAAGAAAGTCCGTCGCACATTTAAAGGGAAGAGATGTGGTTTTCTTGCCGTTGAGATAAACAAGTGCACATGATGAGGCTGTGTCGGCATCAATTCTTAAGGTCTGCCAAACGGTATAAGGCGAGTGGCTTTTCACAACATTGCCGCCTTGGTAAAGGGAAATGCCGTCGTCGCTGAGGGTAAATATATCTTTTCCGCCTGCAGTAAGACTGATTTTTGCGTTTGTGTTTTCTTTGGTTATTATGTATTTTAAGGTAAATGCAATTTTTCCGCTTGTGCTTTTAAAGGCTCTTGAAATGCAGGTGCTTGATTTTTCGCTTGCTTCCACGGAATAGACGTAGTTGTAGGAAAGACCGCCGTACTGACGTCTGTAAACCTTTGTGTTATCAGTGGCGGAAACGGTGTATTCTTCGGGAAGAGCACCGTTGTAGGCGGCAATAACGCCGTCGTTAACAAGAAAGTTCTTGTACATCTTACAGCACTGAAGCTCGGTTTCGCCGAAGGCATCATTTTCATAGCCAAGCTTTACGTTGGAAATGGCATCTGCCGTTCCTGTAAAGCAAATTTCGCACACGTATCTGCCGTCGTGGTAGATTTTAGCCTTTTTTCCGTCAAGGTCAAGGTCAAATTTGATATGGTGGAAGTCTTGCGTGGTTTCAAACAGCTTTTTGCCGTCGGCAATGGCAAAACCGCCTGTAAAATCAAGCCTTAATGCCTCGTTTTCGCCGTCGTAAAAGCCAAGATAAAAGCCGTCGCCCGTGTGTTGGCGGTAGCTTGTTTCAAAGGTGACGGTACCCTCTGTCTGGCGTGTAATTTCACGCTTTGCCCACGTGGGGTACTTGGGATTTACTCTTTTTACGTAAACACGCCTGTTCCACTCCTTGAAGGGATAGTGGTCGGCACCTCGGAAATCTCTGTCCCAGCCTGAACGTGGATTTGCCATATCATCTATGAGAAAAATTGCCTGCTTCGGATTAAGCTTGCTCATTTTTTGTCCTCCTTTTGCCATTGAACACTGTGCTTGTACTGAATACAGTATAAATCATTTTGCGACTGTTTTCAATGGACTTTTCAACACAGAAATAGAAAAAAACAACCCTTAAACCAAATATGGCTTAAGGGCGAGGTGTTATTCAAATAAATCGCTGTGACTTCCCGTACGTGTCAGACCGAGAACAAGCCTGTTTCTTTCAATTTTATAAATTAAAAGCCAATCAGGTAAAATGTGACACTCACGGAATCCGCTGTAATCTCCTGTAAGAGAATGGTCTTTGTACTTTTCGGGCAGAGACACACCGTTTGCAAGCATTTCAATGACGACCTTTAGAAGTCCTGTGTCATATCCCCGTTTTTTTATCAATTTATAATCTTTTTTAAAGCGTGTTGAAATCTGAATATCGTATTTCATTTATCGAGATCCTCAAAAAGCTCATCTGCGTTTTTGTAGGTTTTTGCCGATGATTTACCTGAAATTATATCGTCCACTTCCTGCATTGCCTCAAGAGTTTCCTTGTTGGGCAAATCGGCTGTTATTTCAAAGGGGATTTTTCCTTGTCTTACTACCTGCTTCAAATAGATGTTTATGCCTGTTGACATATTGAGCCCCATTTGTGCAAACATAATTTCGGCTTGCTTTTTGAGCTCTGAGTCAATACGTATGCTTGTGTTTATGGTTGACATAATACCGCCTCCTGTGCTACATTGTATGCTTATTGTACTACATTTATGCGTATTTGTCAATATGTTTGCCATGCTTTATATAGTTCTGAATTGTTTTTTCGATAAAAAAAGCCTCTGAGCATAAAACTCAAAGGCATTTGTTCTGTAATATGGCTTAGTCGCTGATGTAGGGGAGAAGAGCGATGTGTCTTGCTCTCTTGATAGCGATTGTAAGCTCTCTCTGATGCTTTGCGCATGTACCTGTAATTCTTCTGGGAAGAATCTTGCTTCTTTCGGAAACGTACTTGCGAAGCTTGAGAACGTCCTTGTAATCGATGAACTCGGACTTTTCTGCACAGAAGTTGCAGATCTTCTTCTTTCTCTTAGCGCGGAAAGGCTTTTGCATTTCTTTATCCATTTTAAAATACCTCCTGTTGAAATTTTCTCTTCAAAGAATCTTAGAAGGGAAGGTCGTCTTCCGTTGAAAGCTCTTCAAAGGTTGCTGCAGCAGGCTTTGCCTGTGCTGCGGGAACTGAACCTGTCTGCGGCTCTGCACCGTAGAATGTTCCGCCTTGCTGATTTGAACCTGTGCCGGCATTTCCTGCAAAAGTACATTCATCGGCAACTATTTCGGTGATGTATCTCTTCTGTCCGTCCTGAGTTGTATAGGAACGGTTCTGGATAGAGCCTACAACAACGATTGACTTGCCCTTGGTGAAGTACTTGGAAACAAATTCCGCAAGACCGCGCCATGCAACAATGTTAAAGAAATCAGCTGTTACTTCGTCACCCTGCTTTGCAAAGCGGCGGCTTACGGCAATACTGAACGTGGTTACCGCAACACCTGTGGGTGTGGTTTTGAATTCGGGGTCCTGCGTAAGGTTACCCATGAGAATTACTTTGTTAAGACTTGCCATTTTTCGCACTCCTTTTGCAAAACAAATTAAGGTCGATTATTCTTCAACCTTTACGATAAGGGAACGAAGGATGCCGTCCGTGATATTGAATACACGGTCGAGCTCTGCGGGAAGAGTAGCTGCGCTTGTGAAGTTAACTACGTAGTAGTAGCCTTCTGTCAAGTCATTGATGGGATACGCGAGCTTCTTCTTGCCCCATTCGTTTACACTGTCAACGATACCGCCGTTGGAAGTAATGAGACCTGTGAATTTTTCGCACAGTGCCTTTGCTGCTTCCTCTGTGAGTTCGGGGCTGACGATGAAAACGTTTTCGTACTTAGACGTAAGCTGTTCCATTTTTTGCACCTCCTTATGGTCATTAGACCGACTGTCTTTGCAATCGGCAAGGAGAAAGGGTATCTTTGGTTAGATTACCTTTCCACGAACAAACATTATAAATGATTTTCCCCCGTTTGTCAAGACCTTTTTTTACTTTTTTGGCTTTTAACAAGATTAATTGTAAAAAATGTGTTAATACCCCTTGCAAAATATAAAGGTATGTGTTATACTGTCACGGTAAACGCAGTGAAAAAGAGTGCGTATTCTGTATGTGCATCACCCAGAGAGGGACGGCTGCTGAAAAGTCCTTGATGCAGAGAGTATTGCTTTTCGCTTTGGAGCGGAACGGCTGAAAGGCCGTTACGGAATGACACCGTTACCTGTCTATGTGTAGAATGCACAGATTGAGTTGTCCGTTTTACGGAAACAAGGGTGGTACCGCGATAATTCGTCCCTTACGGCTAAAAGGCTGTAGGGGACTTACTTTTTTCTTTGATAAAAAGAAAAAGTAAGCAAAAAATATGATGATTTGCTTGAATTTGTTTTCGAAAAACGCTTCATCAACGGCGACAGCCAAATTAAAGTTCTTGCGGAGCTTCTTTCAAGAAGCGACCGTACCCCTCTCGGCATAAAACTAACTAATAAAAAAATAACATATAAAAAGGAATGAACAAAATGAAAGAACAGCTTGAAGCAATAAAGGCACAAGCCTTAAAGGAACTTGAAGCGGCTTGCTCGGCTCAGGAGCTTGAACAGCTCAGAGTCAACTACCTCGGTAAGAAAAGTCCTCTTACTGCGGCACTTAAGAACATGGGCTCACTGAGTCCCGAGGAAAGACCTGTAGTAGGTCAGATGGCGAACTCCATCAAGGCTGAAATTGCCGAAGCACTTGATGCGGCAAAGGCAAAAATCGGTCAGCTTGAGATGGCAAAGAAGCTTGAAAACGAAAAAATTGACGTAACACTTCCCTCAAAGAAGTGTGCATGCGGCAAGCTTCATCCTCTCACAAAAATTCAGAGAGAAATGGAAGAAATCTTCCTTGGCATGGGCTTCTCCATTGCAGAAGGACCTGAGGTTGAAACAGATTACTACAACTTCACCGCCCTCAACACTCCCGAATTCCACCCTGCACGTGACGTTCAGGACACCTTCTACATTACAGACAAGGTGCTTCTCAGAAGCCAGACATCCACAACACAGGTACATGCCATGGAAGAAAACAAGCCTCCGATCAGAGTTATCTCTCCCGGACGAGTTTACAGAAGTGATGCTGTTGACGCAACACATTCACCCATGTTCCATCAGTGTGAAGGTCTTGTAATTGACAAGGGTATTACCATGAGCGACCTTAAGGGAACACTTCTTCTTTTCGCAAAGCAGATGTTCGGCGAAAAGACGGAAATCCGCTTCCGTCCTCACCATTTTCCCTTTACCGAGCCTTCCTGCGAGGTTGACGTATCCTGCTTTGTATGCGGCGGCAAGGGCTGCAGCGTATGTAAGGGCGAGGGCTGGATTGAAATTTTAGGTGCAGGTATGGTGCACCCCAACGTACTTCGTATGAGCGGCATTGATCCTGAAGAATACAGCGGCTTTGCGTTTGGTATGGGTATTGAAAGAATAGTTATGACAAAGTTCGGCATCAGCGATATGCGTCTTCTTTACGAAAACGATGTTCGCTTCCTGTCACAGTTTTAAGTAGGAGGTAGAAAAGATGAAATTATCAATGAACTGGCTCAAAGACTACGTAAAAGAGGACTTTGACGCAAAGGTATACTCCGACAAAATGACAATGACAGGCTCAAAGGTTGAAGGCTTTGAAAATCCTGCCGACGAAATCAAAAATGTAGTTGTAGGTAAGCTTATTACAGTTGAAAAGCACCCCGACTCCGACCATCTTCTTATCTGTATGGTTGACATAGGCGAGCAAGAGCCTGTACAGATTGTTACAGGTGCACAGAACGTAAAGCCCGGCTGTCTTGTACCTGCCGCACTTCACGATTCATATCTTCCCGGCGGTGTTCACATCAAGGCAGGAAAGCTGAGAGGCGTGCCTTCAAACGGTATGCTCTGTTCTCTTGGCGAGCTGGGACTTACCCTTCACGATTTTCCTTATGCAATTGAGGACGGCATCTTCCTTCTTGAGGAGGACTGCAAGCCGGGTGACGATATAACCAAGGTTCTCGGACTTGATGATGTTACCGTTGAGTTTGAAATTACCTCCAACCGCCCCGACTGTCTTTCAATGATTGGTCTGGCACGTGAAACAGCCGCTTCCTTTGGCGTTGAGTGTAACATTCCGACTCCCGTTGTAAAGGAAACAGACAACGGCAAGACGGTAAATGACTATGTAAGCGTTGAAGTTCTTGACACAAAGCTTTGCCCCAGATACACGGCTCGTGTTGTTGAAAACGTAAAGATTGAGCCTTCACCCAAATGGCTTCGTGCTCGTCTTCGTGCCTGCGGCGTAAGACCTATAAACAACATTGTTGATATTACAAATTATGTTTGTCTTGAATACGGTCAGCCTATGCATGCCTTTGACCATAGCTTCCTCGGCGGCAGCAAGATTGTTGTAAGACACGCAGAAAAGGGCGAAAAGATTACAACTCTTGACAGCATTGAAAGAAACCTCTCAGAAGAAATGCTTGTTATTGCCGATGCAGACAAGGCTGTTGCCATTGCAGGTGTTATGGGCGGCGAAAACAGCGAAATCAATGAAAATACCAAGACTATCGTATTTGAAAGTGCCTGCTTTAACGGTCCTTCCGTAAGACTTACGGCAAAGGGTGTGGGACTGAGAACAGAGGCTTCGGGAAGATACGAAAAGGGACTTGATCCCGAAAACACACTTCCTGCAATCGAAAGAGCCTGCCAGCTTATTGAAGAGCTTGGTGCAGGTGAGGTTGTAAAGGGCATTATCGACGTTTATCCCGAAAAGTATGAGCAGAAGGTTATTCCCTTTGATGCAGACAAGATTAACGCATATCTCGGTACAGACGTTCCCGAAGCGGAAATGCTTGACATCTTTAAGAAGCTTGAAATCGGCGTAAAGGACGGCAACCTTTATCCCCCGTCCTACCGTGCTGACCTTGAGTGTATGCAGGACATTTCCGAGGAAGTAATCAGAATCCACGGCTATGACCTTATTCCCACAACAAACTTTAAGGCTGAAGCTCTTGTGGGAAGAAGAAACTATAAGCAGAACACCTTAAAGCTTATGGACGAGCTTCTTACAAACGAAGGCTACTATGAGGTGCAGACCTTCTCCTTCATCAGCCCCAAGTACTATGACAATATCTGTATGCCGACCGATTCACCTCTGCGTGCATCTGTTGTAATTTCAAATCCTCTTGGCGAGGACACAAGCATTATGAGAACAACTGCCGTTCCCAGTGTTCTTGAAGTGCTTGCAACCAACCGCAGATACAGAAATAAGAACGCCAAGATTTACGAAAACGCCAAGGTATACCTTAAGAAGGAAGGCAGTGACCAGCCCGAAGAACGTATGCAGACGGTAATTGCTTCCTACGGCGACGTTGACTTTTACGATATGAAGGGCGTTGCGGAAAACATTCTTGATATGCTGGGCATCGAAGGCTACGAGTTTGTTGCAAATACAGAAGCTCCCACATTCCATCCCGGAAGATGTGCATCTGTAATGTCAAAGGACGGAGAAAGACTTATGGTTCTCGGTCAGCTTCATCCCGCAGTTCAGGAAAACTACGGTCTTGATGTTGAAGGCTACCTTATTGTGTGCGACACCGAGCTTCTTATGAGCATTGAAAACTTTGAAAAGCACTATAAGGCTCTTCCCAAGTTCCCCGCATCAGAGCGTGACCTTGCTTTTGTGTGCGATAAGTCCATCACAAGCGGTGAAATCAAGAAGGCTATCAAGAAGTACGGCGGAAAGATGCTTGAAAGCGTTGAAGTGTTTGATATTTTCGAGGACGAAACAAAGGTTGGAGCAGGCAAAAAGTCCATGGCTTACAACATTGTTCTTCGCAGTCCCGAAAAGACACTTTCCGTTGAAGACTGCGACAAGGCGGTTGCAAAGATTCTTAAAGGTCTTGAATTTGACCTTGGTGCAACCTTAAGAGGCTAATTACTTTTTTCTTTGCTGAAGTCTCTGTCCTACATGAGTATTGGTAAACAAAAATATACAATTTTAAATATAATTATGCATAAATAGAATTGTTAGTGCTTTCTTGCAATCTCTCAATGATATGTTAAGTTAACAATTTTGTTGATTTTATCTCTGTATC
>JAZQFS010000101.1:0-18305 GCA_045539625.1 Eubacteriales bacterium
ATTTTGTACTTTTCCATAACTCTCGGCAAATCCTCGATTATTTCCTTGCAACCGTAGGGATTTACAAGATTGTATGCACCAACCTGCACGCCTGTTGCGCCTGCAAGCATCATTTCGATAACGTCCTCGGCACTTGATACACCGCCCATACCGATTATGGGTATTTTAACGGCATCGTACACCTGATATACGCATCTGAGTGCCACGGGGAATATTGCATCTCCTGAAAATCCGCCCATTTTGTTGGCAATTATCGGCTTTCTGTTACGAAGATTTATTCTCATGCCGAAAAGTGTGTTGATAAGGCTTATGCCGTCAGCTCCGCCCTCCTCTGCCGCTTTTGCAATGGATACAATGTCGGTAACGTTTGGTGTAAGCTTTACATATACAGGCTTTGTTGTAACAGCCTTAACGGCCTTTGTAACTTCCTTTGCAGCATCCGCATCTGTACCGAAGTTCTTGCCGCCCTTGTGAAGATTGGGACAGCTTATGTTTACTTCAAGTAAGCCAACCTGCTCTTCTTTGTCAAGCAAAGAGGCTACCGTCACAAACTCGTCAACGGCAAAGCCGCCGATGTTGGCAATAACCTTCTTGTTAAAGCACTTTTTAAGCTTTGGCAGCTCTTCTTCAATAACCTTGTGAACACCCGGATTCTGAAGACCGACGGAGTTTATCATACCCGCTGTGCACTCGGCAATTCTGGGTGTGGGGTTTCCGAAACGGCTCTCAAGAGTTGTGCCCTTAAAGGAAAATGAGCCGAGAATGTTTATGTCATAAAGCTCTGCATATTCGTAGCCGTAGCCGAATGTACCGCTGGCAGGAATAACGGGGTTATCCAGGACAAGACCCGAAAGGTTTACTTTAGTGTTTACCATATTATCTCCTCCTTAACCAGCACAGGTCCGTCCTTGCAAATTCTCTTGTTGCCGTACTTTGTCTTGCAGGAACAGCCCATACAAGCACCGAAGCCGCAGCCCATTCTTTCTTCAAAGCTGAACTGTCCGCTTGTTTTCGAAGCATCATATACCGCCTTTAACATCGGCTCAGGTCCACAGGTGCAGATGTGGTCGTATTCAACCTCGTCCAAGGCATTTGTAACAAAACCGCGTATTCCGAAGCTTCCGTCAACTGTTGTAACATAGGTCTTAACGCCAAGTGCCTCAAATTCTTCCTTGCAGAAGATTTCGCTTTCCTTGTTAAAGCCCATAATCATGGAAACGCTCTTGCCTGCTTCAAGCAGTTTTTTTGCAAGATAGTACATGGGAGGAACACCAACGCCGCCGCCTATAAGAAGTACTCTGTCACCGCACTTGTCAAGGTCAAAGCCGTTGCCGAGACCTGTGAGTATATCAAGCTTTTCGCCGACTGTCAGCTCTGCCATCTTTTCCGTACCCTGTCCCACAACCTTGTAGATTATGGTTACCGCCTCGTTGTCGCAATCGTAAACCGAAATGGGACGGCGAAGATAAAAATCCGCAAGCTTGATGTTTATAAATTGACCCGGTGAGGTTATGTGGCTTGTGTCACCCGAAAGCACCATTTTATATACGTCGGGTGCTATACACACATTTTCTTTTATTTCAAAAATACTCTGCTTCATCACTTTTCCTCCACGCCGTTGTAGCAAACCTTTCCGTCATACATTGTAAGCAAGCACTTGCCGTAAAGCTCCTTGCCCTCAAAGGGTGTGAACTTGCCCTTTGAAAGCATTTTTTTACCCTCAACGGTGTACTTCTCGCCCAAATCAAATATTGTAAGGTCAGCCTTTTTGCCTTTCTGTATATCGCCGCCGAGACCAAAACGCTTTTGCGCATTGTCGTGCATAAGCTTCATAAGGTGCTCAGCACTCATTTTGCCTGTCTTTACAAAATATGTGTACATAACTGCAAAGGAGGTTTCAATTCCAACAACCCCCATAAGGCTCTTCTCTAAACCACGTGTTTTTTCTTCCTCACTGTGAGGTGCGTGGTCGGTGGCAATAACGTCAACCGTTCCGTCAAGTACACCACTGAGAAGTGCAAGCCTGTCCTTTTCGCTTCGTATGGGAGGATTCATCTTAAAGCGGGCATCCTCCTTTAAATCCATATCGTTGTAAACAAGATAGTGAGGTGCTGTCTCGCAGGTAATGTCAACGCCGTCACGCTTTGCCTTGCGGATAATGTCAACACTCTCTTTGGTCGAAATGTGGCAGACATGGTATTTTACACCTGTCTTTTTAACAAGCTCAATGTCTCTTGCAATCTGTGCCCATTCGCTCTCAGAGCAGATGCCTTTGTGACCGTGAAGCCGTGCATACTCGCCGTCGTGAATGTACCCGCCGTGCAAAAGCTCATTCACTTCACAGTGGGCGGAAATAATCTTGCCAAGGCTCTTTGCCTTAGTCATAGCCTGAAGCATCATTTCCTCCTTCTGTACGCCTCTGCCGTCATCGGAAAAACCGATAACATTGTGTGCCATTCCATCAAGGTCGGAAAGCACCTCGCCCTTTTCACCCACCGTTATTGCACCAAAGGGAACAACCTGTATACAAGCGTCCTTCTCTATGGCATCAAGCTGGACTTTAAGGTTTTCAGCACAGTCGGGAACGGGATTCAAGTTTGGCATTGAGCAAACATGGGTAACACCGCCGTGAGCACAAGCACGTGTTCCAGTCTCAATCGTTTCCTTATATTCAAAGCCGGGCTGTCTTAAATGCACGTGAACATCAATAAACCCGGGCATTACGCAAAGCTGTTTTCCGTCAAGCACCGCAGCATCATCGCACACAATTTCACAGTCTGAAATCTGCGACACAACGCCGTCTTCTATAAGAATACCGCCTTTTTTGAAAACACCGTCAAGGTAAATCAAAGCATTATTGCAAAGATATTTCATTACGTCCTCCGATATTTTTACTTTTCAAAACAGTATACCACATATTCGTCAAGTTGTCAACGGAGAAAACACCCGAATTTCATTAATTTGGCATATTATTAACAGAAATTATTAATTCGGATCAGGCTTTTCACACAGCTCATCAAGGTCAATATCCCCATTGTGAGCCGTAAAAGCTTGTGTATACCACCATGCTGTCTCGTGTAATTTTTTCTGTAGGAATAACAATACATCTCCTTTAAATGTGCGTTCTTTTTTACGCTCACGATAAAGCACATTAGCTCTGGTTTGTCAAGACACAAAATGTTAACAATTGAGAAGTGGCAAAAAAAACGTCCGCACAAGCTGTTACGGACGGTGTTAATAGTAAAATTCAATGAAAGAGCTGCCGAGATATAATTGCAAGACGTCTGCCTGCAAGCGTTCCTATAAGTCTCTGCCCTTCTGTGCTGTAATGCCCGAAGGCTTCGGGATTCATATATCGTGGCATATCAAAAATGTAAGAGGAAATTTCGGTGAGCATCACAAAGCCCGATTGCTTTCGGCAAAGTTCACGCTGAGCACATGTTATCTCATCGTCACGCTCATCCATAGCAAATCTTCCCACAAGTATATTGCCGAACAGCTCGACATCAAGGTCACTTTGCAGTGCTTCAAACAGAGAGCACATTTTTTCTTTGTATGATTCTTTTGACGTTCCGCTAAGAGCATCGCTTTCCCCCTGAAGCCATACAAAATATATGTGCTCGGGTTTTACCGCATCAATGGCTGCCTTTGCCTTTCGGCACAGCATTTCGTAGCCGACAGCACCCTTTTGCCAATAGTCAATTGTGGTATTGCCCTTGGCACAGTGGACGGCAACAACACGTCTGCCCGATGCTTTTACGTAGCTGTCGCAAAAGTAGGGCACCATATTCACACGCTTCTTCCAGGCTGACAGCAAGGCACAATTTTGGGTGGTCTGCCAGCCGTCGGTGTGCCTCGGAAGATAAAAACGGCCGTTAAGACCTATGTTTTCTCCCGCAGGGTGGCGAAGCGGTACAAGTCTGTTTTCAAGATAGCGATATTCAAGTGCACCCTCCACAGGGCTGTTGTCACAAGCTGCACTCTCGGTTTCACCCTCCATATTGCTTTGCCCCGAAAAGATTATAAGATCACGGTTTTCCACGGTCATCTCCCCTTTTGCTACAGTATATCACGGAAAACATACGATGTCAACAAAGCCTTATATTTTCTTTCAAGCTTTTTCCAACACAAGCTTTATTGCATTTTCTGCATAAAAAAGACTTTACGCCGCTGTTTGGTGCAAAGACGACCACCCATGCACCTGTGGAAATTTTAAAGACGAGGCAGCCTGCGGCTTTTTTTCAGCAAAGAAAAAGAAGTGACCCCCGATTACGTTTCTTTACACATAACCGAGGGTCACTTCTGCTCACTCTTAAAATCAAGTGTCATAGTTTTATCCTCTCTTTCTTTGTCTGCCGAAAGCGCCGTCAATGCAATTCTTAAAGCATCTTTTTTAATACTTCTTTGTTGCCTGTAATAAACTCCTTTTTCCGATGCTCTATCCTGCACTTTTTCTTTACTTTGGGCGATTGTCCTGCTTTTTGTTCTTCACCGATTGTATTTTGGAAACCTTAAACTTGTTTATCTCTATGTAATGCGTTTTAACACCGCCGTGTCAGTTCTGTTGTCCTTTATAACTGTAATTTTCGGTGAATCACTTAAAAGCTGATACTTACTTGTTCATTGGTCTGTACCTCTCTTTCTTGTCTATATTTTAGCACATTGTTAAGCAAAAATCAATAGTCAAAGTATTTAAACTTTTAAACAACATTTTGTTCAAATAGCAGAAATTATTTCGTAACAAGAGAAAAGTATTGACATATGATAATGTGCTGTGATATAATAATTGTGTTGGGTGCTTGAAAAGTCACTCTGTCGGCAGATGTACGTCTGCCCTTTTTTGTTATATAAAACTTTGTCGGAACGGCTGAATAATTCGTATTCCCAATCGTCGTCAAAAAACATTTTCATTAACCCAAGTCAGAGCTGATTATTCAGCTCTTTTTTTCTGCAAAAAAACAACCCTGCAAGCTAATGCAGGGCTGTAAAAATTACATTTAATTTTTATTCTTCAAAAGCCAGCCAGTCAGGAGTTTCGGTAAGACGTGTCCAGCTTTCGTGAACGCCGTCAGCCTTCATTTCGTATTCATGGCTGTTGGTAGCTTCTTGAATTGCAAGATAGTACCACTTATCCTCGTTGCTGTTGTCAGGCCACTTTGTCATACCTTCCAGCAAGTCGTCCTTGGTTTCAGGCTGTCTGTTAAGGGCTCTGTTGACAAGTGTCATAACCTCAGCACGTGTGATGCTGTCCTTAGGTCTGAAGGTTCCGTCGCCGTCACCCTGTACCCAACCGATGGAAGCTGCAATGTTGATATAATCCTCTGCCCAATGTCCGTCAATATCGTCAAAAAGGGTTTCGCCTTCATACTTTGCGTCGGACATTCTTGCAACAATAGTTGTAAGTTCTGCACGTGTTATAGGTGCATTGTGATCAAAGGTTGTTGCAGTTCTACCGTTGATAATTTCAAGGTTTGCGAGAGTGGAAACAGCAGTATTAAACCAGTTAGCGTCATTTACGTCATCAAACTCATTTTCAGTTGTAACTGCCTTATCTCTTACATCGTCATTAAGCAGATGGAAGAAAATAGTAGCTGCCTCCGCACGGGTAAGATTGAACTTAGGTCTGATATATCCGTCCTCACGGCCTACGATATAAGCAAAGTGAACATCGGTAAGAATTGCAGGCTTATTATTTTTGCCTTGTGTCTTATCATCGTTCTTATCGTCCTTCTTATTATCTTCCTCGCCGTCTTCAACCTCAATCCACTTAGCATAAAGTGTGATTTCATCAGTAACCTTAAGTTTATCAACAGCCTTTGTAAGGTTCTTACCTGTATCCCATCCATCAAACTTAAAGCCGTCCTTCTTGGGCACATACTGAGAAAGGTCAACAACGAAATTTTCGGGAGCTACGATGGAGTCCATCTTTTTCTCCGCCATTTGTATCGAAGGTGATTTCGAATTTGACGGTATCTCCGCCGCCACCGCCGCCTGATTCCTTCTTTTCCCACTTAGCGTAAACGGTAGTATCTTCGGTAAGAGTTATTTCTTCAACCTCATTGGTAAGCAGGCCATTGAGGAACCAGCCCTTAAAGGTGTAGCCGTTACGTGTGGGGGTGTAATCGGAAAGGTCGATTACTGTATTTTCTTTTGCAGAAATTGAATCAATCTTTGTTCCACCATTTGATTCGAAAGTTAATGTATACAATTTATCAACATCTTTCTTTTCCCATACGGCGTAAAAATTCAAATTGCTATTAACAACAATCTCTCCACCGGGGATGAGTAAATCGCCGCCACACTCCCATCCCTTAAAGACATATCCATCTTGAGGATTGGGGCCGACCGGAATCTCCATCATTTGACCATCAATAGTTGTAACAGATTTATACAGTGAACCATCATTATAAAAATTCGAGGTATAAACATCAGACTGATCATCACCTACAACCACAGTTAAATCGAGTTTTTGTATATCATACCCTGTATTGATATCGTCATACGCATAAGTATTAACGCTCTCGATAACACTAGAGCCAGAAGTTGCCGTTACCTTCAATTTGAACGATCCTACTATCTGTTCGGGTGCATACGATTTTCTTGTCATATGGTTCATATACACTCGATGGATATTTTCTGACGTAGTGTTGAGCTTTCCTGTTGTACATATTACCTTCTCTACATTTTCGTCGCCCATATATTCAAAAAATGTATGGGCAAACTGTACTTCATTCTGCATCAATGTTACTGTGTATTTTTTTGATGCTTCCGGATTTTTTACCTTTAACACTACAGTTATCTCTGTACCCGTTGGCACTGTTACTATATGCTCTTCTTCGCTTGTTAAGTCAAATGCAAGCACTATTCCATTCGTTTCTTCTTCTGCTGCATATACTGCTATCGGGGTTGTTGAAAAAGCCATAAGTACTGCTAAAAGCAATGCTATTATTCTTTTCAAGCTATTTTCTCCTTCCTTATTATAAAGAAGTGTGGACTTCTGCCTTTGAGGCAGAAGTCCTGTATAATTTGGGTTAATTATTGTCGCCTCGCGTTATATTTTGAGTTTCGCCTCGTCCTTTACTGCTATCGCATCCAGTGCATTTGCCATCTTATCTCCGTTTACATCTGCTCTGAGCATTACTTCCATAAGACCGGGCACATATGTTTCATCACCATTATAGACTATATCACTGATTATACAATGAT
Source organism: Eubacteriales bacterium (assembly GCA_045539625.1). GTDB lineage: Bacteria > Bacillota > Clostridia > Oscillospirales > CAG-382 > UMGS1387. The sequence continues at coordinate 7,207 of JAZQFS010000101.1, forward strand.
TCTTGTATATACCCATACAGATAATGCATACTTCACTTATGGAGAAAATGCAAATGTGCTTTATGACGTAACAGCGGCAGGATACAAGTATACAGAGTATGACGAAGACGGAACAGCGTATACAGATGAAAGCACAACATATAAGTATGTGTATGGCATAATTGTGCCGGCTATCAACGTAGATACTATGGCTAAGTACGAAGATAGAGTAGCAGCATACAAGGCAAATGTTAAGTTTACATCAGCAGCAACTCCTGTTGTAATAGACAAGGAACCTCGTGGAGACGTAAACAACACAAACAAGGTTGATATCAATGACTTGACAGCTACATTCTGAGTCGGCTGAGCCAGAAATTATCTTCTTGTTGTTTACAACTTCAATCTTGTATTCAGGCTCTTCTACTACTACTGTGATACTGCGTTCCTTATTTGCATAACCATCTATAGCATTAATTCTATAGCTGAATGTGTATTCATTAACTTCTGTGTACTTCGGTGCATCAACTGTCCATGTTGATCCTCCGTCTATTGAATACTAAAGTGTTTCATAATCACCTGTTGCAGGATTTGTTACAACTACTGATACTTCCTGTTCATAGCCGTTATAATCGAAGCGATACTTTCCTTCTGTATCTGCTACTATTTCTGTTGTTCCGCCAAGCATTACCTTTATCGTGGTTTCTCTGAGCTTGATTGTTACTTTTTCAGCATCACCAATTAACGCAGGTACTGAGTCTATGGAAGATGCCATTTCCTTATTGTTTGCATAGGCACTGTCTAATACAAACTCATAATAACAATCTTCTTCCTTCTCTTGTGCTTTCGCTTTAAATGTATATGTTGCTACTACATCATTGCCGTCAACATTGAATACATCATCACCGTCTTCGGAAAGAATTACATTCTTTATAACGCCCTTTTCATAATCGATGTAGTCATCCCACAACATATTACCTTCGTCATCTACGAGGTCGCTATGTTTCTCTACTTCTGCTTCTGACACATCTTTTGCATGGGTGGTAAGTGAATCTGCTACATACTCGAACAAATCAGTGTCCCATGTCAATGTATATCCTGCATTTGAGTACTTCTCTCCATCAAAGCTTACTGTTATTGTTACTGTCTCGCCTTCATAGAGTTCATTATCACTTGCATTCACATTTACTTTCCACTTCTTTGTTACTGTCCAATAGTCAAGGTTTTCAAGATATAATGCCTGATAGCCTTCTGCAAGATATGCTGTGGGTTCTTCACTATACTTGCCGCCGGAAATATTAATTTCAGAATCACCCACTGCATTAACATAGCAGTTATACTTACCGCTGAATGCACCGCCTGTTACATTAATAACAGACTTACCGGCACTAGGATATGAAATCTTATCATTCTGAGCTATAAGAACAGAATAATTACCGGCGCTGCCTGTTAAACCTGTGTCAGCAATCCATTCGCCGCCTTCAACGTTGATTGTACCGCCGCTTGTCATAACGATGATGCCGCCCATGGCACTTTCGCCGTAGCCGCCATATACATTAGCTGTAGCACCATAGCTTACACCAACGAGACTACCTACATAGCTTGTTGTGCCTCTCTGATAGAATTTAGTGTCATCATAAACATTTAATACTGTATCAGTGCCAACACACTCAATACCAACATAGCTATCCTTACCGTCAACAACTGTACCGGCCTTTACGTTAAGCTCTGAGCCGCCTCTTACCTTAATAACCGCACCGTTGGAGTTGTTACCAATTAAAGTAACATCATCAAGATTAATTGTCATCTTGTATGCGTTGGTTGCTGCAGTGGCAAGTGCGCAGTAAGCAGAAGAAGCCGCTTCAATTGTACCGTTTTTAATGTTGATTGTGTTAGCCTTACTGCCGTTGTTTTCAAATCTGAACAGGTAGTCATTTACAGCATCGGTGTTTGTTACCTTATAACCGCCGAGGTCAATTGTAAAGCTCTTGTCTCCTACATAGGAAACACCTTCATAATATCCGTTAAGCTTTACACATGTGAACTTGTCAATTGTAATATCAGAATGAAGAGTAATTGTATCACCGTCATCAACATTTGCAATAGCTACATTTAACTCACCAAACTCAGAAACATTGTCGTTTGCGTCAGTAATTGTAACAACAGGATAAAGCTGATTATTATCTTCGTCATAAACTGTATTGTTGTCAGTTGCGAAGTTGAAAGTTGTTACATCTGTATCGGATTCATAGAGGTACGCGCCCTGGTCGCCTGCCTGAGTTGCATCCTTAACAACACAGTTTTCAATAGTAATTGTTGTATTTGCATTAATATCGCCAAAGACAAATGCGGGCTTCTTTTCGATAGAATTAAAGGTACAGCCGGAAGCCTTGATTGAATCTACTTCGGAGCCGTAATATTCATGTACCTTTACTGCTCGATAGCCATTAAATTCACCGCCGTTGATTTCAACATCGCCGTCGCAAATCCACAGTGCATAAACACTTGATTCATTGGATTCAAATGTACAGTCGTTGAATACTACGTCTGCCTTAGCTTCGTCGCCTTCTGTCTGAATCTGAATTTCATCAAGGAAATCAACATCGTTGAATTCAAGAACACCTGCAAATTCAAGGTATGTAAATTCCCAAGCACCTTCATCATAAGAAACGGAGTTGTCAACAATTTCCATATCATTGAATGTAAGCTTTTTGCCGTTAGCTGCACGAAGTGAGCCTACACCCGCGCCTGTTGCAACTAATCTGTAACCGTTACCGTCGATCGTAACCTCTGCCTGACTTCCTGCCGGGATAAGAGGAGTTGAGCCGTGACCGTTTCCGGTTTCCCATTCAACGTCAGCATTGAGTTCTACGGTAACTGCACCGTCAACTACTGCTGCAGCTTCAAGTGCTTCTGCAAATGTGGGATAACCAACACCGTTTACTGTAGCAACATTTCCGTTCCACTTTGCATAATAGTTCTTCTTAGTTTTGTCAAGAGCTGTATATGCTGAACCTGTTAACTCAGCATTGTCATACCAGCCGCCGAATTCAAAACCGTCTTTATATGCTTTTTCAACAAGGTGGAAATTTCCGCCGCCTGCTGCATCGTCAACCAAAGCATCATACTCAGGAGAAATACCGCCGTTAAGATAATAAGTATAGCCGTTTACAGTATCAGTGAAATCATACATCCTTTCAAGGAAAAGAATATTCTGTGCACCGCCAACATACTTGTTGTTTGCTGTGCCGCCGGTAACTGTACCTGTGGATTCACTGTCAATCACTTCTACAACGCCGCCGTAGGAAATGAGACCGCCTGCATAAACATCGTTGTTGTTTTCAGAATTACAAACAACTACATCACCTGTGTTAACGCACTTGTTAGCAATTAACCAAGCCCCTGCTGAGTAACAACCTGCACCGATACCCGCCGCATGAGTTTCACCGATTGCAGTAACTGTAATTGTACCTGAGCTTTCACATCCGTCGAAAATAATCTTAAGTCTCTGACCTGCCGCCTGGTTATGGTCACGACCGAGAATACCGCCTGCACTGGGAGAACCGCCGCCAAGAGAAGTAATGTCGCCTGTGTTTACACAGTTTTCAAATACAACAGTTCCTCTGGCTGTAACCAAATAATTACCCTCGCGAGCGCTGTTCATAAGACCGAGAATACCGCCTGCTTCACGTGCTTCTGTTGTAACATCAGCAGCATTGGAGCAGTTCTTGATTGTAATATCAAGGGTAGGCTGTGTCAACTGTGTATCCATATGACCGATAAGACCGCCCATATTGTTGGAAGCCTTAACTTCACCACTGAGTACGTGACAGTTTTCAATCACGCTCTTCTTACCATTTACAGGGTGATAGTAACCGATAAGTGCTGCAACACCGGAGCCGTAAACACTTCTGCCATAACTGTCCTTGATAGTGCCGCAATCAATATCAACATCTGCAAGGTTAATATTGGAGATGTCAGCGCCGTATACATATCCGAACAAACCGAAGCTGTACTCCGTGCTTTCTGTTTCGTATGCAGCAGGAACATAACCTTCGGAGGAAAGACCTGTTATTGTGTGGTTGCCGCCATCGAAGTTTCCTGCAAACATTATAGCGTTGGCAGGAGTTTTGTCATAATTACTGATACCGATAGGAGTCCATACCTTGCCTGTCAGGTCAATGTCTGCAGCAAGACGGAAGTATTCGCCTTCGTAAGTCATTCCTGCATTTACAGCATCTCTGAACATTTCAAGGTCAGAAAGATTTTTGATAAGATAAGGATTATCCTTTGTTCCTTCGCCATCAAGAGAGATTACCTCAGGACCAACTACTGTAATGGAGTCTGCATCAATATATCCTTCACCGTGAAGGAAGTTCATAGTCTTATAGTCAACTTCTTTTCTGACGTTATTTAAATCTCCTGCATTTTCAGCACCGAAGATAGCATCAAATCTTCTGCGTGTAACGGAGTACTCACCGACAGTAGTCACATCAACACCCTTGTAACCAACACCGGGCTCTATACGCTGGCAGTTGTGATCCAATGCGTATGACCAACAGTAAGTGTAATTTGCCCAATCACCTATAGTAACATTGACGTTTTTAAAGGTGGTATTCTTTGCAATGAAATGAGGATATAATTTACTGTCAATAGTAACTTCATCATTTTCGCCCACGCCACCGATAACCATACCGCAGTTTCTGTAAACACCAGTATCGTAATTGGCAACGCAATCGCTGAATACATCAAGCTTACATGAAACGGAACAGTTTTCAAAAGCAATGCTGTCACCGTAGTAAGCACCGAGGATACCGCCCACTGATGTATCATAGTTACCGCCAACCTGAGCAACTGTCACAGTATCTCCAACTGTAACATCTTTAACTGTAAGGTCACCGTAGGACTGACCGATAAGACCGCCTGCGCGCCAGCCTGCGCTTGAACCTACTACACTGTTTTTAACAGTAATGTCTTCAAAAACGAAGGAGCCGTTTGCCTGACCTGCAACACCGCCTGTTACACATTCAGTGTTGAAAGAAATATTGTCAACTGTAAGGTTTTTAATAGTTGCATCTTCAACAACACCGAAAACGCCTAAGCGAACAAAGTTTTCGTAAGTAATTTTACGATCTCCATCCTTGTACAATGTTACAGGCATACCGAGAGCATCCCACATACCCTGGAAAATGTTCTTGATAGTGTAGCCGTTACCGTCAAATGTACCCTTGAAAGGAACAAATGTAGAAAAACCTACAGGCATCATTGTCAGAAGCTCGCCACCGGGAAGCTTAATAAGATTACCGCCGTCATCTCTTGCGAGAAAATCAAGGTTTGTGCCAAGCTTTACTGTTTTGCCTTCAAAGGAATTACCGTTAGTGAAATTGCGAGGATCGCAATCCTTGCGACCACCCGGGCAGTAATAACCGAAGTCAGGTGTAACACTTTCGCCAAGTGCAGGGTTATATGTCTGTGCACCATTAACAAGGAATGCAAAACCTGCAAACTGTTCAGCTGTTGTGAGAGTGAACTCACTGTCACTGTCATTATACCAGCTTATATCAACACCGCCGTCCCAGGCGTCATAGCCTGCTTCAACTTCGGGAGCTTTTTCATCTTCCTCACTTACAGTTGCCTTTACTTCTTCAGCTTCAACAAAGCTTTCGTCAACAACTTCAGCCGCAGAATCAACAGTGCCTGCCATCATAGGAGCTGCGAATACGGACGAGATTATCATGCACATTGCAAGAACAAGTGCAAGAACAGCCTTTAATGTTCTTTTCAAAAAAATCACCTTTTCTTTCTGAAATAGATTTGAATTTGTTTGCAAAACACGCTTTTGCCGCGCCGACGAAAATGCCTTTTCTTACCCCACCGTACAGCCCTCGCCGATTCCGCCGTACAGTGTTCTTTGCAACACCTCCGAAATATATGGAAACATTTTTAAATTTTTCACCTATTAATAGTTATGACAAATTATACACTATACGGTAATACAATGTTAATACATTTTGAAAATCTTAACATTTTTCGTTACTATGTACAAAAAAGCTCTCTAATTTAACGACAATGTGTATATAGTTTGGCAATTATTTGTTAACAACTTAAATCTTCGTATTTTGATATAAAAGAAAAAACGCCGATTTTACGGCGTTTTGCGAGGTTTACAGCACCTCAAGCTTGTTTTTCATATAATTGTCCACATCTGTTTTAATTTTGTCACAAATAACCAAATTCTGTGGAAAATCCTTGCTGTTATTGACGGCTTCTTCGGTAAAAAGTGCCACAAAACGGCTGTCATACAGCAGCTTTTGAACAGAAACCGAATCAATATTGTCGTACCTTGTGTGGATAAGTCCCGTGTCGCCCGCACCGTAACGTGCAAAGGACACCGCCGGCACGCCGTTATGCACGAAAGAGTTGGAATCGCTTGAACGTATTGCAAGCTTTACCGTTGCAGGAAATTTTTCATCAAGGCAAAGCTTTTTCATATACTGCTCCATATCCTCGTTGACGCATGAAAAGCAGGTAAAAGCACCCATCACACAGCCAAGCATATCAAGGTTTATGTTAAGCACAACCTTTTCAAGCTCTTGGCTGTTATACTTGCAGTAAGCACGTGAGCCCACAAGCCCAGTTTCCTCACTGCCGCACCACACAAGGCGAAGTGTGCGTTTAAGCTTTTTGCCTTTAAAATAATCGGCGAGGTACAATAGAGCAACGCAAGAGCTCATATTGTCAAAAACGCCCTTTGAAAGATGCGTTGAATCGTAATGGGCACAGGCAAGAACCACCTCGTCTGTTTCCCCTTTTATGTCAAGCACAACGTTTTGGCTCTGTCCCCTGCCCTCGAAAATTTCAACATCAAGCTCGGCACTTTTTCCACCGTTTTTAACAATGTCGTATGCGTCCTTTATGTTGATGCTTACTATAGGCAGACTGTTGTTTTCGTCCTTTTGGTTACCGAGAGTGCGTGTGTCAATGTCCCTGTTCGGCAAATAATAATCGCCGCTGTGGGTAATTATTGCCTTTGCGCCGTTTCGGTACAGAATGTTGTACATATCCTTGAAAACTGACTGGCAAAGAACGATTTTATCACGACAAAAGGACAGCGAAACCTCGTCACCCGCTTCCAAAATATAAAGCTCGCCTTTTACCTTGCCGCTGCCGCCTCCGTTCCAGCTTTTACACTTTATACGTTTTCCGTCAACGGTAAGATATGCCTTCTTTTGCCTGTATTTTCTCACGGGAAAGGTCTGAATTTCAGCCTCGTAACCAAGCTCGAAGCAGACGTTTTTTATGTAATTTGCACACCTTTTTTCGGCGGGAGAGCCGCTTGTTCTTACGTATGCGTTGTCCTGAAGAATTTGTTTTGCGGAATTTTCGTTTATATACATATCTTGATCCTTTGAAATAATTGACAGCAGTCAGAACATTTTGCTTTTCAAGGTCGGAAATATGCGGGTAATCTTTAAGTATTTTCTCTGCCTCTTCGCAGACAAGAGCCTTGTCCACCCCTATCGGAGCTTCGCCGTAAATACGCATAAAATTGCCCTTGCAAATGTCGTACATAGCATCTTTATCCAATGCAAGAGGCAGTATGGGATTTTCACTGAGAGGAGTCATAAACGGCTCGCTCTTTTCAAGAAAGCTTCGTGCCTGCCAGTCACGGTTGGCGGCAAAATTTGTGACCTTGTTAAAGCCGTTGTAAAGGTCAGTACCGTAAATAATGCGCTTGCTGTACTGCTTGAAAAACGCCCTTGACTCGTCATGCTTTTTCGAAAATTCCACAAACATTTCACCGCCCGGAGTTATGTCAAAGTAAAGGTTGGGATACTTTTCAAACATTCTTGAAACTCTGTCAAGGTCATCTGACATAAAGTAAAAATGAGCGAGCACCATTGTAATATCGGGGAATTTTTCAAGGGTATCGGTTACCCAGCTTCTCAGCTGTTCAATTGAGGGCTCGTGAGGCTCGACATACCAGCCGCGGCTGAGAGCATACTCCGATATTTTCGACTTATCCCAGTATGTTTCGGGGTCTGCCACATGGGACAGAATGGGAATTCTGTTTTCCTCGGCATAAGCGTAGAATTTATCAAAGGCACTGTCATTGAGCTTAAGTCCCGTTTTTCTGTACTGACTGATTTTTCCGTCAAGCATTTTATAGCCGTCGGCACCCATGGCACGGTAAAGCTTTGCCTGACGGAGAAATTCGTTCTGTACGTCACGCATTCCCTTTTCAAAGTAAAGCCCTGCCGATGCGTAAATCTTGGGAGAAAGCAATGATTTGCAATAGAAGGTGTTTACATTGTGTGTAACGCTGTAGCTTATGGGAATTGAAGCAATATTCAAGGCTGAATATCCGAAATATTCAAGCAGATTTTTAAAGGCATCAGCCGTTTCTTCAACAGGCTTTTCAAAGCATAGATGTACATGACCGTTGATTATGTCATCATATTCAAGATTGTATTCCCTTGCAAATTCACTCATTTTTCGTCATCTCCTCTTTTTTAAAGCTCCACGTCATTGTCGTGAATCATGTCAAGACCTTCCTTGTACAGGTGTCCCATATCCGAAAAGCACAGCATTTTAGGTGAAGTATAGCCGTTTTCGTAGTTTTTGAATTCCAGCACAGTAACACCCGTATGATTTATGTTGACGCTTGACCACCAAAGGTGAACGGGCACGTGCAAAAGCTGGCTGAGCCACGCCTTGGTAAGTGCGGCATGACAGAAAAGTGCCACTCTTTCCTCACTTGGCTTTATGATTTTATAAATGCCGTTTTCTTCTTTATAGCCCAGCTTTTCAAGAAAAGACCGTCCGCCCTCAACAACTCTGTCAACGCCTGCCTTTAAATTTGTATCGGACAGAACGCCGCACTTATATGTGTTGTTATAGTCAAGGTCAATATCGCCGTTTTCACGGAAGGCAGAGGACTGAACATGGGTTATGGACTTTTTTATTCCGTCGGGATAGCTTGTGATTCTCTCGTCGCCGATTTCATAAGCCCACGGCTCGATATTTACGTCAAGTCCCAAAAGTCTTGCGGCAGGCTCGGCGGTCATTCTTGCTCTGCCCATGGGCGAAGAATAAATCTTATCAATCTTTGATGAGGCGATTCGCTTTCCCACAGCCTCTGCCTGCTCTTTACCTCTTTCGGTAAGTGAGTCTGTTGAATATATTGGGTCGCCGTGTCTTACTATGTATAAAAGCATTTTTATTATCCTTTCAGTTTTATTTTCTCAAATGTTTCTGATTTCAGAGTGCTGATTCAAAAATTCTTACTGCACCAACTGCTGTTGAAGCATTGACAGTGCTGTCATCGACAGTCACTACTTTTTTATTGCATCTCTTTTGCAGAATATAAGCCATAGCATTTTTAAGCTGTGCTTTACCTGCAAGAACAACGTTTTCAGCATCACTGTTTATAATGGAAATAAGCTCGTCACACAACACAACACCCATAAAAAAGCTGTAGCACTCTACGGCTGAAGCACTGAAAATATTCTTCAAAATCCTCACCTTGAAAAGAGCCTTGTTAATTCCCTCATCCTTACAGGTGTCAAAGCCGCATAGCAGCATCTTTTCGTCAAAATCAGAAATTGACAAGTCAACTGCATCCTTCAAGATTGTGTTCTGCGACAGAACATAGGTCATCTCACCTGTAAGCATAGTGGAAAAGTCACATATTCTGCCCTTTTCATCAGTTTTTATAATCTTGGAATGAGAGCCCGGCAGAACATATACGCACTTTCCGTAAGCCTTGTCTATTATGCCCATAAGCTCTGTTTCTTCGCCGCGCATAATATCTGTATCGGCAAAGGATTCGCCGCAGCATTTGACGCCTCTTATAAACACAACGGGTATAGACGAAATTTGCGGAATATCACACTTATACATACTTTCGTGCAGTTCACAAAGACCTGCAGGAACGGATATGTGCTCAAGATTGCAAAGACCGTATTCGCTTGTAATCATACCCGATGCAATAATTGCGGTAATATCCTGCTGGGTAAGACAGTTGCGTGAAAGTATTTCGGCTATTCCTTCACGTATTGCACCAACATACAATTCCTTGTCGTCTTTGGCTTTGCCTGCTCCCACAGAGTTTTTCACCGTGTCGCAAAGCTTTCCGTCACGCACAAGATTTATTCGTGTGTTGGTTGTACCGCCGTCGATAGTCAGATATAATTTCATTATCACTTCACCGCCGATGTATATTTTCTTGCAAGCTCAGTAATTTTTTCAAACTCACCTCTTGCAATAAGCTTTTTGTCAACAATATTTGTAGCCATACCGAAACCTGCCGCACCTGCCGACAGATATTCTCCTATGTTGTCAAGGTCAACACCGCCGACAGCCAAAAGCTTTATATGACTCAGAGGTGCTTTAACTGCCTTGAAGTAGCCCACTCCCATTGATGCCATTGGGAAAAGCTTTACAAAATCCGCACCCAATCTGTGAGCCGCCTGAATTTCAGACGGTGTCATAGCTCCGGGCATTGAAACAAGACCAAGCTTGCGTGTTTCTTTAATAACATTCTCGTATGTGTCGGGCGAAATTATAAACAATCCTCCAGCATCATGAGTCAACTGCACCTGCTTTTCGGTAAGCACCGTTCCGGCACCGATGTACATTCTGTCTTTAAAGTGCTCTGCAAGCATACATATTCTGTCAGCAGTTTCCTCGTCACTTACCTTGCCGTCTGCACTGTAGGTGACCTCCATAAGGCGTATTCCGCCTTCATACATAGCTTCGCCAAGGGGTATTAAATCTTTTCTGTCAACACCTCTGACAATAGTGATAATCTTATTTTCTTCTACAGCTCTTATTACTTGTTCTCTCATTTGTCTTCTCCTTAAAATTTCAAACTTTTCTCACTTTATATACAGTGAGCCGTCCTTTTCGCATATTTCAAAAAGTGTAGGTCTTTCTTCGGGAGTCTTATTTGGGGTGTGAGCGATAAAGTAAAGCTTTGAGTCAAAGCTTTTGAAAATCATGCCGTGACCGCCGTTTTTCTCAAAAAGGCATCTGTCGTCGCAAACCCATTTTCCGTTAATTTTGTTGTTATCGGGATAGGAAATCAGCTCGCAGTATCCGCCCTCTTTGGAAAAGCTTGA
>JAZQFS010000102.1:0-16848 GCA_045539625.1 Eubacteriales bacterium
ATTACAGACCGCCTGTTAAAAGGTGCTATACTTTAGACGGTGGATTTGAGGACAAAAATTTAAAGTTTTAGTTTTTAAGGCTATCTCTCTTTGAGATAGCTTTTTTTATGATGCTTTATGTATAAAAAAGCCTTTATCAAAGTAAAAACGCCAACCGTTATTTGGTTGGCGTTTTGGCTAACTTAGATTTTAACCCAAAGCAGGGACTCGAATTTGCTGTCGGGCTTTTCCGACTTACATTCTTGCTTCAAGCTCTTTTCTTCTCTTTTCGTTTTCTTCACCGGGTTTTCCCAAAAGTGCAAACATATTCTTTTTATACGCTTCAACACCGGGCTGATTAAAGGGATTTACACCCAGAATATAGCCTGATGCCGCACATGCAAGCTCGAAGAAGTATACGGTAAAGCCATAGTCATATTCGCTTCTTGAGGGAATTTCAATCACAATGTTAGGAACATTTCCGTCGGTATGAGCGAAAAGTGTTGCAAGATAAGCCTTCTTATTAACCTCGTCAAGCTGATGACCTGTAAGGAAGTTAAGCTTATCTACATTCTGAGGATCGTCAGGAATAACAACCTCTGCATTCTGCTTTTCAATATCAACAACGGTTTCGAAAATGTTTCTCTGACCTTCCTGTACAATCTGACCGAGAGAATGAAGGTCTGTTGAATAAATTACGGATGCAGGGAAAATACCCTTGCCGTCCTTACCTTCACTTTCGCCGAAGAGCTGCTTCCACCATTCGTTCATATACTGGTAAGCAGGCTCATAGCAAGCCATAATTTCAAGTGCCTTGCCCTTATTATAAAGCGCATTTCTGAGAACTGCGTACTTATATGCGTTATTCTTTTCGATGTCGCAAACAGAAAGCTCATCGTATGCCGCCTTTGCACCGCGCATAATTTCGTCAATATCGCAGCCGGCAACAGCTATTGGGAGAAGTCCGCAGGCAGTGAGTACAGAGTATCTGCCGCCTACATCGTCGGGAATGACGAAGGTTTCATAGCCCATATCGTCGCTGAATTGCTTAAGTGTTCCTCTTGCTTTATCGGTTGTTGCAAAGATTCTTTCCTTTGCACCTTCCTTGCCGTACTTCTCTTCAAGAAGTCCGCGGAAGATTCTGAATGCTACTGCAGGCTCTGTTGTTGTGCCTGACTTTGAAATAACATTAACACAGAAATCCTTGCCTTCGCAAAGTGCAATTGTTTCGGAAAGTGCTGCGGGGCTGATGGAATTTCCTATAAAGTATATTTCAGGTGTATCCTTCTTAAGAAGGTTATAGTTGGGAGACTTGATATATTCAATTGCAGCTCTCGCACCGAGGTATGAGCCGCCGATACCGATGACGATAAGTACATCGCTTGTATCCTGAATTTTCTTTGCTGCCTTCTTGATTCTTTGGAATTCTTCCTTATCGTAATCTACGGGAAGAGAGTGCCAGCCGAGAAAATCGCTGCCTTCTCCTGTTTTATTTACAATTTTGTCGTGAGCTGCTTCAAGTGCGGGGATAAGTGCCTTGATTTCTTCTTCGCTTACAAAGCCTTTAACAAATTTGTCGTTACACTTAATTGACATCCTACAGTACCTCCAATATCAATATGAGATTATTATACCCATACCGAACAGCTAAAGCAATGTCATTTTGTAACATTTTTCGTCGAAAAAACTCATTTGTTAACATTTGTGCTTATCTTACCGTTATACACCTTCCCAGAAGCAGCAAAAACAAATCCTTAAAGGAAAGTCTTTCTACATCATTCTTTGACACAACATCAAGCTCGGCAATCTTAACTCCGTCAAGATAGTACATTACTTTGCCAAGCTTCTCATTCTTTTTCACGGGAGCATTTACCCATAGTGGTATTTCAGTTTCGCTTGTGATTTTACTTTCTTTACCCTTTTGTATCAAAATGTTGTTTTGTAACACTTCATATTCAAGAAAAGGAACGTCTGCACCTTTCACCTTTACCTTTGGAAGCTCCGGCAAAACGGGAGTATAAAGCGAATAATTGGCAAAACCGAAATCAAGCAGTTTTTTTGCATCGGCAAAGCGTTTATCACTGCTTTCGCTTTTCATGACAGCCGCAATAAGGCTCATATTACCTCTCTGTGCCGTCGCAGACATACAATACAGTGCAGACGAGGTATACCCCGTCTTCATACCTGTTGCTCCGTTATAAAAGCGAACAAGCTTATTTGTATTTGTTATCCCGAATTCTCCCCCGCGAAGCGTATCCATCCATATTTTTGTGTAATCAAACACGGCTGTATGCTTATAAAGCTCTCGTGTCATTATTGCAATATCACGGGCTGTGGTATAATGGTTTTCCACAGGAAGTCCCGTGCTGTTTGAAAAGTGAGTGTTTGTCATACCAAGTTCATGTGCACGCTCATTCATTTTTGCAACAAAGCTTTCCTCCGAGCCGCACACAAGCTCTGCAAGTGCCACGGTACAGTCATTTGCCGAAGCCACGACAACTGCCTTCAGCATTTCATTTACCGTCATTGTTTCACCGGGCTCAAGCCATATCTGTGAGCCTCCCATGGAAGAAGCATATTCGCTTGCACAAACCTCTGTATTAAGGTCAAATTTTCCCTCATCCATTGCTTCAAAAACAAGGATTAACGACATAATTTTAGTTACCGATGCAGGCTCAAGCTTTTCATCGGCGTTCTTTTCATACAGCACATTTCCCGTTGAGGTTTCCATAAGGCAGGCAGAGGCACTGTTAAGCTGAAGCTCCGAAGCGTTACACAACAAAGAAAATGCGAGCATTATACACAATACTATTATCGGTGCAAGTGTAATTTTTTTCATATGCATCCTCCTAAACTTTTCTATAAAACATTATTATTTGCACTTTTAAAAAATATTCCCTTACGGTCAATAATTTACAGCAGATTAACAAAATAACTGCTCCGATTTTCATTGACAATGCCTTGGTAATGTGGTAAACTTTTAGTGAATACAAACAGTGAAAGAAGGTTAGTTAACATATGAAAAAATTAGGATTCGGATTTATGCGTCTTCCTGTTTTAAACAAGGATGACATGACAACAATAGATTACGAAGCAGTATGTAAAATGGTAGACTGTTTTATGGAAAACGGCTTTACATATTTTGACACGGCACAGGTTTACCACGAAGGCTTTTCCGAGGTTGCCGTAAATAAATGTCTTACAAGCAGGTACAAGAGAGAGGACTATTTTCTTGCAGACAAGTTAACCTTATGGGTTGTGGGCGGTGCCGACAAAATGCAAAGCTTCTTTGACAGGCAGCTTGAGACCTGCGGTGTTACATACTTTGACAACTATCTTATTCACAACCTCGGTGTCAAAAACTACGAGCAGGCAAAAGAATACGATGCCTTCAACTTTGTCCGCAAGCTAAAGGCTGAAGGAAAAATCAAGGCGTTCGGCTTTTCCTATCATGACAACGCAGAGCTTTTAGATGTAATTCTCACCGAACAGCCCGATGTTGACTACGTTCAGCTTCAGGTAAACTATATGGACTGGAACAACGACGGAGTTCAGTCAAGAAAATGCTGTGAGGTTGCCTCAAAGCACGGCAAAAAGATTATTATTATGGAGCCTGTTAAGGGCGGCACACTTGCAAATGTGCCCGACAAAGCAAAAGAGCTTTTATCAGGTATTGACAAAACAGCTTCGGTTGCAAGCTGGGCAATTCGCTTTGCGGCAAGCGTCAAGGACGCAGCAATGGTACTCAGCGGCATGAGCAATATGGAGCAGTTATGTGACAACATAAGCTATATGAAGGACTTTGTACCGCTTTCCGCCGAGGAAACAAAGGCAGTATTCAGGGTTGTTGACATTATCAACGAGGTTTCTCCCATTCCCTGCACAGGCTGCAGATACTGTGTTGACGGCTGTCCCATGAAGGTAAGTATTCCCGAATGCTTCTCACTCTACAACGCCGACCTTATGTACAAGGAAAACTTCTTCTCCCCCCACGAAGAAATCTATGACAATATTCCCGACAACAACAAGGCAAGCGCCTGCATCGGATGCGGTCAGTGCGAGGCGGCGTGTCCTCAGCATTTAAAGATTACAGAGCTTTTAAAGGAAGTAACAAAGCGTTTTGAACAATAATTCAAGCATAAAAAGGAGACACAGCCATGATTTACAAGAAAAATTCGTCAAAAGAGCTTGACTTAAAGCTTTTTGAAAATCCCACAAGCGAATACAGAGGCACTCCCTTCTGGTCTTGGAACTGCAAGCTTGAAGAATCAATACTTCGCCGTCAGATAGGTTATCTTCAGGAAATGGGCTTCGGCGGTTTTCATATGCATTCAAGAAGAGGTATGGGTACAGAATATCTCGGCGAAGATTTTATGAATATGGTAAAAGCTTGTACGGACGAAGCAAAGAAAAGAGAAATGCTGTCCTGGCTTTACGATGAGGACACCTGGCCAAGCGGTTTTGCAGGCGGATATGTTACCAAAAATCCCGTTTACAGAAAAAGATACATTACGTTGCTTCATGAATCGGCAGAATTCAAAAGACCTGTTCTTGAAAAGGATGAGGCTTTACTAAAAGGTGAAGCGTATCACGTTGCATCTTTTGATGTTGAGCTTAACTCAAAGGGCGAAATCTTAAGCTACAAAAAAATCGGCTTTGATGAAAAAGCCGTACATGAAAAGTGGAATTTTCTTTCAAGAGCCATGGACCCTGTAGGCAGATTCAACGACGAAACATATGTTGATATTCTGAACAAGGATGCTATTGACGAGTTTATCAAGATTACACACGAAAAGTATTATGAAACCGTAGGTGAAGAATTCGGAAAGGTTGTTCCTGCTATTTTCACCGATGAGCCGCAATGCCACATAGCAACTCTTTTTAAACACGCAAACTCGGTTACAGATACTTTCATGCTTGCGTGGACACCCAATGCACCTGAAATGTTCAAGGAAGCTTACGAATACGATATTGTGGAAAAGCTGCCCGAGCTTGCATGGAATCTTGCAGAGGGTAGAATTTCCAAAGCAAGGTATCACTTCTACGACTTTTTATCCGAAAGCTTTGCAAAAGCCTTCAATGAAAATATCGGTGAATGGTGCGACAAGCACGGCATTGCCCTGACAGGACACCTTATGCACGAGGACAATCTTTCCGTTCAGACAGCAGCCGTTGTTGACTGTATGCGTCAGTACAAGGGCTATGCTCTTCCCGGTATTGATACACTTTCCGACAAAATACTCATAAATACCGCAAAGCAGGCTCAGTCTGCGTCTCACCAGTATGGCAGAGAAGGCGTTTTATCCGAGCTTTACGGCGTAACAGGCTGGGAATTTGATTTCAGAGGTCACAAGGCACAGGGCGACTGGGAGGCAGCTTTAGGCGTAACAGTCCGTGTTCCCCACCTTGCCTGGGTTTCAATGGCAGGCGATGCAAAGCGTGATTATCCTGCTTCCATTTTCTATCAGTCACCGTGGTACAAGGAATACAAGTACATAGAAGACCATTTTTCAAGAGTAAATACGGCTGTCACACGAGGCAAGCCCTATGTTAAAATCGGCGTTATACACCCCGTGGAAAGCCGCTGGATAAATATGGGACCTTCTGACTGTGTAAGCACAAAGGTAAACGTTCTTGAAGACAACTTTGCAAAGCTTGCAAAATGGCTTACACTCAACACTCTTGACTTTGACTATATCTGTGAAGCAACTCTTCCCGAGCTTTACAAGGCTGACACAGGCAAAATCTTTACCGTCGGTGAAATGGGCTACAGCACCGTTATTGTTCCTGCACTTGAAACTATACGTTCAACTACTCTTAAGGCGCTTGAAAAGTACATTGCAGGCGGCGGACGTGTTATTTTCCTCGGCGAGTGTCCCTCTTATGTTGATGCAGGCGAAGACAACAGCTATGCAAAGAAGGTATTTGCAAAAGCTTGTGCTCTCCCCTTCAGCAAGACTGACATCTTAAATGCACTTGAATGTGAAAGATTTATAGAAATCACCGACAGCACAGGTGCTCCCTTTGAAAGATATTTATCCAACATACGTGACGACGGCGATTGCTACTGGGCTTTCCTCGGCTTTGGCGTTAAGACCTATGCCAACGACAACAGAAACGGTGCACGTGCTGTTCAGCTTCCTCAAGGCTTCAATCTCAAAATCAAGATTTACGGTGAGGTAACACCGCTTCTTTACAACACCCTTAACGGCAAGGTTGAAGAAATAAGCTACAAATACGAAAACGGCAACACCTACATTTACCGTACAGTAAGCCTGCAGGACAGCTTACTCTTAAAGCTTAACAAATGCAAAGGCAACGGTGCAAGTGCCGAAGTTGACAGAGTTGGAGGCAAGCAAGTTGTTCTCGGAGGTATTCACGAGTATACTCTTGACGAGCCCAACGTACTTATTCTTGACAAGGCGCAGTTTTCACTTGACGGCGGCGAATTTGAGCCCGAAGAAGAAATTCTCAGACTTGACTCTATCTGCCGCAGCCGCATCAACATGAAAACAAAGGGTGAAATGCCTCAGCCTTGGGTTTATCCCGACGAAAAGAGCGGACATTATATTACCCTGAAATTCAACTTCGACAGCGACATTGAATACACAGGTGCAAAAATAGCAATGGAAGACGCCGAAAAGCACGAAATCACCTTCAACGGTGAAAGAATTATTCCCGAAATTGACGGCTGGTATGTTGACGAGGACATAAAGACCTTCACCATTCCGAAGATTGTAAAGGGCACAAACGAGCTTATTGTAAAGCTCAGTCTTGACCTTCGTTCCAACACCGAAAACTGCTATATTTTAGGCGATTTCGGTGTAAAGGTTATGGGAAGCGTTGCCAAGATTGTTGAAAAAGAAGACAAAATCGGTTATGCTCCCACATATATGCAGTCACTTCCCTTCTACGGCGGAAACATTGTCTACCACAACGATATTGAAACGCCTGACTGCGACTTATATGTTCAGGTAAGCTACTACAAGGGTGCACTTGTAAAGGTTTATCTTGACGGCGAGGATGCGGGCAACATTGTCTTCTCTCCCTACAGGCTTAAAATAGGTGATGTCAAAGCAGGCAAGCACAAGCTTGACATCAAGCTCTTCGGCTACAGGCTCAACACCTTCGGCGGTCTTCACAACACCGTTGACGAGCACACCTGGCAGGGCCCCGGTTACTTCAGAAGCGGAAACGAGGAATGGAGCTATGAATATATGCTTCGCAAGATGGGTATTCTTTCGGCACCTGTTGTGACGGTTAAGGAAAAATAAAAAAACTTTCCGATACGAAAAGCCACAGTAAATATTAACGGCTGAGTCAGCATTTCTGCTTTTTGACTCAGCCGCATTTTTATTATTAAAGCTTTTTTCTGCACCCGTCAATCTGGATATTCTGTCCTGAAATGTAGGCTGCTTCATCACTTGCAAGGAAGCATATGAGATTTGCGTTTTCAGCATCTGAGCCTGTACGTCCGGTATAATTCATCTCTGACGGCTGTGTATGGTTTACATCGGGAATATCCGCAGGACTTACCGTTCCAGGTGACACGCTGTTAACCACAACACCTTTGTCCGACACCTCTTTTGCAAGTGCCTTTGTCATCGAGATAAGCGCCCCCTTGGTTGCGGAATAATGAACCATCATTGCGTTGCCGTATACACCTGCAACGGAGGCAACATTGATTATACGTCCGTATTTTCTTTCTATCATTCCCGAAAGAACAGCCTTTGTGAAGTACACAACTCCCATTATGTTTACATCAAGGTATTTACGCCATTCATCGGTAGAGGTTTCCACAAAAGACGAATGACATCTCCACAATGCCGCATTATTTACAAGAATATCAATCTTGCCGAATTTTTCTTCCGCTTTCTTTGCAACGTCATAAACAGCCTTTTCATCGCTTACGTCACAAACACAGGCAAGAATTTTATCTCCGTAATCGGAGAGCTCATTCTTTAACTTTTCAAGAGTTTCGGCGTTATAGTCAACCAGCACAAGGCTTGCTCCGTCCTTTGCCATCTGCAAAGCAACAGCACGTCCGATTCCTACTGCCGCACCTGTAATAAGTGCTGTTTTATTTTCAAATCTCATATTCTGCACCCCTTTCAGTTACAATTATACCGAAATTAATATGTCGGTCAAGGTAATTTTCTCCATCGCACAAGGTAAAATTATACAAAAAGTGCCGCTTTATACGGCACTTTCATTTCGTGTTAATTTTTTCATCCAGGTATATCTGTTTACCTTTATAAATGCAGGTATACACTTGAAAAGCTGGTCAAGATTGAGGCAGAACACAACCGCCACAGGGCTCCAGCCAAACTTGAATGCGGCAAGGAACGACAGCGGAAGCACTATCAGCCATATACTTATAAAATCATTCTTCAAAAGGAACTTACTGTCTCCTCCGCCCTGCACGATGCCCACCAAGGTCGGCATTTCATATGCCGTACCAAAGCCTGTTACGCAAAGCACAAGTATAAAAGCTTCTGCAAGAATTTTTGTTTCTTCCGTCAGCTCATAAAGGCTGAGTATGGGATACCTTAAGAAGAACAGGCTAAGGCTCATAACCGTGCCTATTGCCACAAACATAACCTGAAGCGTTTTGGTGTATTCCTTAAGCTTTGCAATATCACCTGCACCGATGGTTTTACCGATAATTACGGAAGAAGCGCTTGCTGCACCTATTGCCGCAACCTTCAAGGTCTGATAAAGGCTTGTTGCCATTGAATTTGCGGCGATTGCACTATCGGACATATGTCCCAGAATCACCGTCTGAAGAGCCGTTGACAGTCCGAACATTCCGCCTGTAAGAATAATGGGAAGTGCGGTTTTTCCATAGTCACAAAGAAGAGCTTTATCAATTGAGAAAAATTCGAAAAGTCTTATTTTCAGCTTTTTATCTGCCGCAAGAACGTATGTAAGCACTATCACAAGCTCAAGCACTCTTGCCGTCAGCGTACCTATTGCAGCGCCCGTCACGCCAAGCTCGGGGCAACCGAAATTACCTCCTATAAGCAGGTAGTTTATTGAACAGTTAACTACCAGCGTCACAAGCGACACATAAAAGCCGATTTTTACCGTTTCAACACTTCTGAGCGTCGCCAACAGTATATTGGTTATTGCAAAAACGGGATAGGTATATTTGATAATATCTATATACTCAACGCCCTTTTGGATAATAGCGTCACTTGTGGTAAACACGCCCACAACCTTATGGGGAATAAAGTGTGCAAGGGAAAAAAGTACAAGTGATGTCACAACACCCACAAGCATTGCACTGTTGCCTATTCTTTTGATTTCCTTTGTTCTGTTTTGTCCCCAGTACTGGCTGGCAAGAATTACAAGTCCGTTACCTGTAGCCATTATAATCTGCTGAAACACAAACTGCAGCTGATTTACCGAGGCAACTCCTGAAAGTGCCGTTTCATTATATGAGCCTATCATAATATTATCGGCAAGATTTACGCCCAGAACGATAATATTATTCAGCACCAGCACCCAGTAAAGTGAAAAAAAGCTTTTATAAAAGGATTTATCTTTTGTTAGCAGCATTTTTTAAAATTAAAGGCAAGCCTTGATTTTTTCAATCATCTCTTCATATTCTTTATCTGAAAGAGTAACCTTTTTGGGGTTCATTTCAAATGTTCCGCCGTATTCAAATTCTCCCTCATACTTGGGAACGAGGTGGAAATGAAGGTGACAGCCTGTATCGCCGTATGCACCGTAGTTAACCTTCTTGGGTGAAAACGCCTTATGAAGGGCATTGGACACCTTACAGATATCCTCAAGGTAAGCTGCTCTCTCCTGTTCGGTAAGGTCAACAAGCTCGCTTACGTGTTTTTTATGAGCAACAATTACTCTGCCCGGATGACTCTGTTCCTTAAAGAGGTAAAGCTTACTTTCGTTAAGATCGCAAATTTTGATACCGAATGCGTCAAGCAGTTCGTTTTCCATACAGTATGCACAATTGTTATCCATTTTTCATTTCTCCATTCCTTAACTTTAATAGCAATACGATAATTATATCACAAATTCCGCAAATGTCAATTTATAATTGAACATTATTTTGTTATTTTAAAACGGACTGCAGCCGAAAACGGTTACAGTCCGTATCATTATGCACTCTTATCTGTCACAAAGCTTTTTATATTCCTGTGTCTGTTTTACATTTACGTATGCAGGACGGATAATTTTGCCGTTATTCTGTATTTCTTCTATTCTATGGGCAGACCAGCCTGCAATTCTCGACATTGCAAATATGGGAGTATACAGCTCTCCGGGAAGCTCCAACATTCTATAAACAAGTCCCGAATAAAAGTCAACATTTGCGCTTACGCCTTTATACATTTTACGCTTTTGAGCAATTATTTCGGGTGCCATTACGGATACAGTTTTATAAAGCTCGTATTCTTCATCATATCCTTTTTCTTTTGCCAGCTTTTCAGCACAAACCTTCAAAAGCTCGCTTCTTGGATCTGATACGGAATATATGGCATGTCCCATACCGTAAATAAGTCCCGATTTATCAAACGCCTCTTTATTAAGAAGCTTTACAAGATAGTCCTCAATCTGCGACTTATCCTTGGTATTGATGGTCTTTTTCATATCCTCGAACATTTTTACAACCTTGATATTTGCTCCTCCGTGTCTTGGTCCTTTAAGGGATCCCAGAGCTGCCGCTATTGCACTGTAGGTATCGGTTCCTGAGCTTGTTACAACATGAGTTGTAAATGTAGAGTTATTACCGCCGCCGTGTTCTGCATGGAGCACCATGGCAAGATCAAGGATTTTTGCCTCAAGGTCTGAATAATTATCCTTACCGCGAAGCAGGTGAAGAATATTCTGTGCCACAGACAAATTGGCATCGGGATGGTGTATGTTCAGGCTGTTTTCATTGAAATAGTGCTCAAAGGATTGATAGCTGTACACCGAAAGCAACGGAAAAACAGAAATCAAATACAGGCATTGATTAAGCACGTTGGCTACGGAAATATCATCGGGATTTTCATCGTATGCATAAAGTGCCAGCACGCCTCGTGCAAGTATATTCATCATATCGCTTCCGGGAGCCTTCATAATCATATCCCGTACAAAATACTGAGGAAGATTACGCATTGAGGACAGAAGGTTTGTAAACTCCTTCAGTTCATCCGCTGTGGGAAGAACCGAAAACAGCAGAAGGTACACCGTTTCCTCGAAGCCGAAGCGGTTATCATCAAGAAAGCCGTTGGCAAGACTTGTAACGTCAATTCCACGGTAAGAAAGCTGTCCCTTACAAGGCACAAGCTCGCCGTTTTCATTCTTTTCTTTAGCCTTTATATTGGAAATCTCCGTAAGTCCCGTTACAACGCCGTTTCCGTCAAGGTCACGCAGACCTCTGTACACATTATGCTCCGTGTACATCTCAGGCAAAATATGGTTGTTCTCACAGGATGCTTGTGAGAGTTTTTGTATATATGGTGTTATTTCAAGTTTAAGTTTTTCCATTTTTTCCTCCATTTCTTATAATTAATGTCATTTTAACATATTTTTTTATACAAACCGTTTCCAAAGAATACAGATGTTGGAAATATTTTTTGACCGCAATGCAAAAAAATACCGCCGCATAAGCGGCGGTGAGCAAACCATTACCTTATTATTTTTCAATCGCCTTTGCAAGAGGTGAAAGCACCTTTGCCGTATCAAACACGAACGCCTTTACGGATTTAACCTTACTGTCGGCATTTGCGATATTTTCCACAACAAGTGTATCCTCTTCTCCTGCCGAAGCGGTGCTTGTTTTGATATATGTCTTTACAAGCACGCCGTATTCATCATAGGTACAAAGCATATAAAGAGCACTGCCTGTGTGGTGGTTATTCTTAACGGTCATTTCAATATTGACGGTATCCGCAGGAACATCATCAAGGTTATCATTGGGTGCGATATACACTCTTATACATTCGATTGTGCAGGCGTCTTTATGTGTAATGCAGTCATCTGCCTTATTAAGTGCCCCTTGCTGATTGGAAGCAAGCTGATTTACAACAACAAGAATCAAATCAGCTTCAACCAAGCCGTCAGACGTATCTGTACCGTAAACATACGCCGCTATATTGGGAGCGTACTTTGTGGTATAATTACCGTTTGAGTCAAGCACCTTATCGTTATAGCACTTATAGTTCTTATTTGAGCTTACAACATCGGAAAGCTGACCGAGAGATATGCTTCCCCACTTGGTTGCATTTACCCCTGCCATGGAGTTTTTAAGCACGCTTACAACAGTATTGTCAGTCAGCTTATAGCTTACTTTACCTGTACTGTCTGCAAGGTACTCTCTGCCGTCAAAATTGACATCGGGGTTTGCCCCGTCAAAGCTGTAGGAAGCAAGTGCAGCAGCATAGCCGTCCTTACAGCAGGCATTTTCTGTTACATAAGTCGGAACAACGGAAATTGTATTATTCTCAGCATCGTAGCCGCTTATCCATACAAGTCCCTTTGAAGAATCGGTTGTATCAATCTTACCGATAGGAGTTGCTGTTTCATCAACAACGCCGTTCTTTACCGTTACAACAAGTCCTGATTCAAGAGCCGACGGAAGTTCTGCGGCTGTATCGGCAACACTGCTTCCCGCCAAATCGGAATACTTTGTGCCAAGATAGGGATCAAATGCTTCATAGTAGTTTTTGTACTTACCGTTTTCGTCAACACCGACTGTGCAAAGTGAGATGACTACGGTCTTTGTTGTAGACTTAACCTCGTATGCAAAAGCATAAATAAGCGTTTCTGCACCGTTTTCTTCGGGGTTATTCTTTACAACATAGTTGAGCATATAAAATGTGTCATCGGCAAAGGAATGGACGACATTTGAATAATTTACAAGCTCATAGCTTTCCTTGGTGGAATCATATGACAAGTAGAATACTGCCGCATTTTCGTCAAAAGCAACTTCTTTGTCGATATCTGCGTTTTTAAGCCAATACTCACCGGGATTTGAGCCGCCTCTGAAAGTTACGTTCTTATCAGCCGTTGCCGAATACAAAGCATTTTCATCGTTTCCGTCAAGCACGGAAGCGTCTGTATTTGTTGTTACGGGCTCAATTACATATATACCGCTTGTATAAAGAGTATATTTACAGTACTGCTTATCATAAATATCCGAAAGCTTTTCGTCAACTACAAGCTCAGGTGCATTTTCATCTGCAAGAACGGGTGCTTGTACAAACTCATCTTTATCCAAAAGATACAAGTTTACGTGCCACATTTCCATACCCGAATCTTCATGCATCTGAAAAACAACAGGCATTTCATCTTCTTCTATGGGAACAGCATAACCTCTTTCCACCACGAAAAGTTCTGAAAGATCGAGGTCAATTTCTCCCGAAAGAGAAGCCTTTTGCGCACATACGGCAAAGCTTAACACAAGCATTACCGCCAACATCATAATTGCAACAATACTTTTTCTCATATTTCTGCCTCCCATACTGACAATTACTTCAATACGAGAATATTATACATCAATTATCATATTATTGTCAAGCCATATGTATTATTTTGACAAAAAAACCGCCTCTTTGACTTTAAAGAGGCGGTTAATCCTTTATTCACTTACATTCATATCTGCAAGCTTATCAATATATTCTTTATGTGCGTTATAATATTTTGTATCCTTTTCACGGACAGCCTGTGCAACTTCCTTAAATGAGGTTGCCACTTCTTCGCCGTAAACCACTGTTTCAACTCCGTTAAGTACAACCTTTGCATACGGTCTTGCCACAAGCGTTTCGCAAACCTGTGAAGCATCATTCAAGTCAATGCCTGTTACAATGCCTGTAAAAAGTACGCCGTCGGTGAGAGTTTCATAAATAAGATCCTGTACCACATTGCCGTTTTCGTCCTTGACATGATTTGTACCGCTGACATACAAGGGTGTTCCGTTTTCGTGTACAAAATCAAATGTAAGCTCGCCGCCAAAGGTCTTAAGGAAAATCTGTCTTGTTACGATAAAGCCGTATTCTTGTGCCTGTGCCTTATCTGCGCTGCTTATTGCCGAAGCAAATCTTATACCTGACTTTTTGGCATCGCTGTCAACTCTCATACTTACCGTCTTCTGAGATACAACGGGAATACTTGCGGCACTTTCAAATACTTCTGAACGGTATGCACCGTCTTTATCGGTAATACGAAGTGCTACATAGCCGTCAAAGTCGTTTGCAACAACAATCTCGTTTGTTACTGTTTCACTTGTTACGCCGTCAAGCACCCATGTATAGGTTGCGCCCTCTACTGCATTTGCCGTAAGCTTTACGCCGTCAGCGGTAACAGTCTTTGTAAGGGATACTTCGTCAATTGCACACTCATCCTTGAAGGTGAGGTAAGTATAACCTCTGGGAATCCACTTATCGTTTACAAAATCTCTGCCCCAAAGTTCAATACCGTCGCTGTATACCTTGGCAACAACACCGTGTGAGCCTTCAATTTCAGTTGTTTCATCAGGGTTGGACTCATCTTTAGGTACATTGATTGTGGTTGTACCGCCGTCGTGGATAAATGAGGGAGTTACCTGTGCACCATCAATTGAGCTGAGGTAGTCAACATCAAGTGTATAGTGTGTATGTCCCGATACATAAATTGCTGTGGGATGCTTTGCAAGAATTGCCATAACATCCGTGCGGTCCTTAATCTGGTCGTCCCAGTATGAGCCGTTAAGCTCGGTTTCAAGTGGAACGTGTCCGAATACGAATATGGGCTTGCCTGATTCTTCCTTTTCATAAAGGGTTTTATCAAGCCAATTAAGCTGTTCTGCACCGAATGCATATGTAGGATCCTGTGTCTTGGGAATTGCAGTAAAGATGAAGTGACAACCGTTAATCTCTGTATCGTAGTAGTTTACACCTTCATTAAGTGTAACCTTGTTTTCGTACTTTGAGCCGTTTTCGGCATTGTTAGAGTAGGAAATCCAATCTTCAAGGAAAGGTCTCCAGTGCTTTTCGCTCTCAAGCACATCTGACCAGCCGCTGCCGTCCTTGATATCGTGGTTACCCTGTACCGCATATACGGGAACAGAGAAGCCCTTGAAGTAATCTGTAAGAACTGTCCACTGGCTGTTACCGATACCGATAAATTCAGTTGATGTTACACCGTTATCTCCGTACTTTGTACCGTCAAAGTTATATGCCTTGAATTCTTCGCCTGAATATGCACCGTACCACTGGGTAAGGTCACCGTTTACAACTACAAAGTCGGAAAGTCTGCTAAGCTGTTCACGAGCCGCTACAAGTCTAACATTAGGTGCTGTTTCGCTTCCCCAGCCGCCAACGTGAATATCTGAGATAAGACCTACTGTATAAAGAGGCTCGCCTCTGTCGGCATGACGTTTGCTTTCGGGAATGTCGCATGCAAGAGTAAATGTCTTATCACAGTCCTTGACTGTAGCAACAATCGCTGTAGCCTGTGCAGGAATAAGCATATTCTTATTCATTGTATAGCCTTCTGCAGCCTGCTGACCTGTAAGCTTTTTAATTGCTGTATAATCTGAAAGAACTGTATAACCGTCAGTGCTGTTACCGCTTGCCCAATTAAGAACAATGGATTCGGCACTGTTTACAATCTGGCTT
The DNA here is from genome assembly GCA_045539625.1 of Eubacteriales bacterium. Lineage (GTDB taxonomy): Bacteria > Bacillota > Clostridia > Oscillospirales > CAG-382 > UMGS1387. Next base: position 15,585 of record JAZQFS010000102.1, read on the forward strand.
CCGAAGTCAACGGTAACCGTACCGTCGGCTGTGCCTGCTTTTTCGTCTTCAAATTCGTATGTAAGTTTCATATCTTTTTCATCAAGAGGTTCATTTAAACCTTCGGGCATGGGTACAAGTCGTATATAGTCTACCTCGTAGCTTGCAAGCGCTTTGATTACGTCAAATCTTAGGGAGGTGATAGTACTGTCAGCCCAGTTTCCGTTTGATGTGAAATCATAATAGTAGTAGTTTGAGCCTTCACCTGTATCCTTTTCTGTAAAGGATACCTTAACACCGTTGATTTCAGAGTAACTAATTGTTTCTCCTGATGCTGAGGTACCGGCAAAGTACACACGTCCCGAAGGATTTGTGCCTTCATCTGTAATATTGTGCTTGAGAACAACCTCAAGACCTGCCCAATCATTTGCATCAAGATTAAGATTATTAAGACTGAGATTAGTGTTAGTATATGTGTCGCCTTCATTTAAGGCAAATGAAACTTTACCGTCGGCAAGCACCTGATTTGTGCTGTTGCGTCAAGTCAGCCCCAATAATCGGTTGTTTCAAAGTCCCATTCAAAATGATCCTTGTGTGGGAATATTATGTAGTCAAGGTTTAAATCTGTGTTTTCGCTTTTAACATTGTAATACAACGCCGTAATATAGTTATCACTGTAATGAGTGTATTTACCAAAATTATGCTCATAAAGCTTATAAACACCGTTATTGGTTGTATAGAATTTCACATCAGAATAAGCATATGCACCGGCTACTCCATATTCCGGATACCATTGCGACCATGACTTAATCTGATCGCCCGATTCACCCACAAGATTTGTGTAAAATAGAATGTTACGAGAGGTTGCGCTTTTATCGTGCATCATTCTAACATAAGCCTTAGGATAGTCTGAGCCTTTATATTGTGTTACAGATTTACTATACGTGTTGTTTGTAACATTGTCGGTAGTACCCAAAAATACACCGCCGGAAACAGTTCCGTTAACACCGTTAAAATTCCAACCTTCTTTATTTCCGTCAGTGTTAAAATGCCATTCCATATTAGGTCTGTCATTTTTGGGAACTATCATAAGGTAGTCAAGAGAAGCTGTACCGTTATTACACATAGGGTCAAAGCCGAGAGATGTAATCTTCATTCCTTTAAGATTTGACTTAGTTAAAGGAAGTGTAATAACTTTATATTTCCCGTCTGATGACAGTCCGGGATACACCTTTAAGGAATAATTTTCCTGCATTTTTATATAGTTGCCGTCTTTATCGTAGCC
>JAZQFS010000103.1:0-33728 GCA_045539625.1 Eubacteriales bacterium
CAATCAACGCCATATGCGAAGTCTGGCATTGAAATATAACGGTCTTGTATAGCATTGTAAAGCCTATCATAGCGGTCATAGTCCCTGTTCAACAGCAATTCCTGTAAGCGTTCCTTGAACTCATCCCTTATTTCAGCCTCACAACGCATAGTAAGGCGTTCTTCTCTGGATAGGCTCAATATCTTATCCATTAACTGAATATCGTGTTGAACTCCTGTTGATGAGTAAAACTTCCTATCTGCGAGGCTGTCTATATGCTCCCTTATCCACGCCTTGCCCTCATTGGTAATGCGATACACTTCCTGCCTCTTGCCGTCTGACAAGATGTGAGAACACTTTTCAAGTGTTTTATCAAGCACGAAGTTTTTGAGGCGGTTAGCCGATATAAACTGCGTTGCTTGTGATTTTGTACAGACCCCACTACATCGTAAGGCATTGATGAACTCAATGTCCTTGTGATTGATAGTCTGTACATAATGAGATTTTCGCAAGAAAATCACCCCCTACGCTCCTGCGAGACCGAACGGAGCAAAGAGAGAAAGAAACATTCACAAGGGGAATGTGGTAGCCTCAGGCTATCTTTCCTCTCGGTGTAGCACTTTTTGTGCTACTTGCGAAGTGAGGTCTCGCACAATAAAATTACATTTTCTTTATATTATTTTACTGTTCCTACAAGCGTTTTATAACTTTTCAGCCGACAAATAATGACATTTTTTGAGGTTGGATAGCAATATGCGATTTTTCGTTATAGATAAATAAAGCAAAGGAGTTTTTAACTATGGAAATAAATAAAAAGTATCTGCCGAACTTCCGTAACAAAGCAGACGGTTTAAGTTTAATGGCAACACTACCAGATAAATCTATTAAGACAGCGTTCTTTGACCCACAGTATCGTGGATTGTTAGACAAACTCTCCTACGGCAACGAGGGAGTAAATAGAGCAAAGGCAAGGTGTAATCTGCCTCAAATGAACGAAACGACTATTAAAAGGTTTATAAAAGAAATTGATAGAGTGCTATTACCAAGCGGTCATCTGTTTTTATGGGTGGATAAGTTCCACTTGTGTCAAGGCATTCTACAATGGGTACAAGATACAAACTTGAATCTGGTCGATATGGTTGTTTGGGACAAGGGTAAAATCGGTATGGGATTCCGAACCAGAAGAAAATCAGAATACCTCATAGTTTGCCAGAAAAGTCCTATTAGAGCAAAAGGCAAATGGACTATTCATAATATCCCAGATGTGTGGGAAGAAAAGACCCCGAAACTTCACCCTCATTCAAAGCCTCTGGAATTACAAAAAGTGCTAATTGAAGCAACTACCCAAGAGGGAGATTGGGTTCTTGACCCTGCTTCTGGTGGCTACTCGGTTCTTACTGCTTGTCAAAAACTGAAACGTAATTTTATAGGTTGCGATATTAAGTTTGGCGAAGAATCTAAAAATGTAGCATAATTTACACCGATATTCTTTTATATTCGACTTCTCTCGACAGTATAATCTAATATCCAAAAATACAGATATTATGAGAGGAGTAAATGGATATGAGTATGGAGATTTTTCTTACCAACCTTGGAAAGTATGTTGAGGGGTGTCTTGTGGGACAATGGGTGAAACTCCCTGTGCCAGAGGACAAGCTCGAAAGCGTACTGAAACAAATCGGTATCAATGACGAGTACGAGGAGTATTTTATCACCGACTACGAAACATCGTTTTGTGGTCTGCGTGACGTACTTGGAGAGTACGAAAGCATTGAAACGCTGAACGAACTGGCAGAAATGCTTGAATCCTTGTCAAGTGATGATGAGGACAAGTTAGGTGCTGTTCTGGAAGTGGAGAGTTGCAGAAACATAACGGACATCAAGGGACTTGTAGAAAGTCTTGACGAGTTCGACCTAATCACCGACATAGACGATGACGATGATTTAGGGCGATACTTGATTGATGATTGTGGTGTCCTCTCTGTCCCAGAGCATTTGCAGAACTACATAGACTATGAAGCCTATGGCAGAGATGTGAGGCTCGAACAGAACATTACCTACACTTCATACGGTTGTCTTTTTGACAACCGATAAAAAAAACTTTTGCAAAAGGTCTTTTAGAAGAACCAGAGCAATAGAAGAAAAAACGATAATGTGTTATCGTATATGTGTAAGACAAAAAACAAGTGTCATAAAACGAAAATTAACAAAGGAGGATATAAATTATGACAACAACTACTTTTACTGATAATAGAACTACTACCAATACACAGGAAACCACTACGGTCATTTCTTCAAATGATGCGTTTATCTTCGCAAGAGAGGTCAGCGAAAGGCTTTCTATTTCCAGAGCCTACGGCTACCGAATTGTCAAGAAGTTAAACGAAGAACTCAAAGAACAGGGTTATTTGACTATTGACGGTCGTACAAGCAGAAGATATTTCGATGAGAAATTCTACTTGAAGATGTGGTAATTATAGAAAGGTTGGTTAATTATGAGTAATTTCAAGAGTACAGTTAATAAGTATGGCGATAACAAGTATCGTGTAGATTTCAGTTACATTTCCCCAGACGGAAAGAGACACCGCACCTGTAAAAGAGGTTTTGCTCGTCAAAAAGATGCGGTTCTCTGGCAGAGAGAGGAAATGCCAAAGGTAATTAAGCAGTTAGAACAAGTCGAGATTTTAGACGAAAACTTGACTATGGGCGAACTCATTTCGGAGTATATGGAATATTCATCTGCTCGTAGGCGTGTTACCACTTGTGGAACAAAGGGACATATTGTAGATAAGAAGATACTCCCTTATTTCAGGGACAAGCGTGTATTCAAGGTTACGCCTTGGGAAATTGAGAAGTGGCAAAACGAACTTCTCAAATCCACTACCTCTACTGGTGAAAAGTATTCCGATACCTATATTCGTACTATTCGTAGTCAATTAACTGCTATTTTCAACTATGCTGTGCGTTTGCATAATCTTCCCTCAAATCCTATGGATAAGGTGGAAATGATAGGCAAAAAGCGTTCCAATAAGGAAAGACCGTTCTGGACTGCTGAACAATACAAACTTTTTAGAGACCAGATTGCAGACAAGCCTATGTATTATTACGCATTTGAGGTGCTTTTTTGGTGCGGATTGAGACTTGGGGAAATGTTAGCCATAACCCCCAACTCATTGGATTTCGAGAACCAAACTCTAAAAGTCCATAAATCACTCCAGCGTATCGGTGGAGAAGATGTTTATACACCGCCTAAAACTGATAGCAGTTATAGAACTGTTCATCTTCCTAAATACTTGGCTGACGAATTAAAGGAATATATCGACAGCCTGTATAAAGTAGGAAATGATGAACGTATCTTCCCACTTTCTAAATCTGGCTTACACCACGTTTTAGAAACTGGATGTAAAGAGTGCGGTCTTGATAAAATCCCTGTTCATTCGCTTCGCCACAGCCATATTTCTATGCTCTCAAATATGAATGTTCCATATATCTCTATCCAAGAGAGAGTCGGTCATTCTAAAAGGAGCATAACCGACATTTATTCCCACGTCTATGAAAGTAGCGGTAAAGAAGTAGCAGAAATGCTTAATAAGATTATGGAGGAAATGGCAGATGTCAGCGAAGAATCTGGACAGCAAACAACGGTGGCGTAGTTTAAGCGTTGGTTTTAGAGTATCACCGCAAGAGGCATACCATATTGATATGTTGGTAAAGACTTCTGGACTTACAAAGCAGGAGTACATAATCAAACGCTTGATGTGTGAGGACATCACTATTCACCCTAATAGTCGTATTCTAAAAATCCTCTGTCAGTATCTAACGGAACTGACAGAGGAACTGAAAAGAATTGAACATATAGGTCAGGAAGATGATGTACTCGAAAACATTACATATTTGGTTGAACTGATTGCGAAGATAAAAGACTAAACCTTGATACCGATAAAAATGCTCTGCCATAAAAAGCAGAGCATTTTTGTTTAATATCAAGTTATATCACCAAAAACGAAGTGTTGTCAAAGTGTTGTCAAAACACCTTTCACATCACCGAAAACCCTGTAAAATAAGGCTTTTCCGAGGGTTTTGTATTATTCCCACTCAATAGTTCCCGTAGGCTTGGGAGTCAGATCATACAGCACACGGTTAATACCCTCAACCTCGCTTGTAATTCTGCTTGTAACCTTGTGAAGCACCGCATATGGGATTTCTTCAATGGTAGCACTCATTGCGTCCTTGGTGTTGACAGCACGGATAATTGCAGGCCAGCCTTCGTAACGGCTTTCGTCCTTTACGCCAACCGACTTGATGTCGGGAACTATAACAAAATACTGCCATACCTTCTCGGCAAGACCGTTGTTGGCAAACTCTTCTCTGAGAATGGCGTCCGCCTCTCTGAGTGCTGCAAGTCTGTCACGTGTGATTGCACCAAGGCATCTTACGCCAAGACCTGGACCCGGGAACGGCTGACGGTATACCATGGCGTGAGGAAGACCGAGAGCTTCACCGACAACTCTTACTTCGTCCTTGAAAAGAAGCTTTATTGGTTCTACAAGCTCAAACTTTAAATCTTCGGGAAGACCGCCCACGTTGTGGTGACTCTTAACCGCCTTCTTGCCTTCAGCCTGCTTTACACTTTCCAAAATATCGGGGTAAATTGTACCCTGTGCAAGGTAGGTAATGTCATCAAGCTTTCTCGCTTCGTCAGCAAATACATTTATAAATTCACCGCCGATTATTTTTCTCTTCTTTTCGGGATCTGATACACCTGCAAGAAGGTCGAGAAAACGGTCTGTTGCATCAACATATATAAGGTTTGCATCCAGCTCGTCCTTAAACAGCTTGATTACATTTTCAGATTCGTCTTTTCTCATAAGACCGTGGTTTACGTGAACGCATACGAGCTGCTTTCCTATCGCCTTGATAAGAAGTGCCGCAACCACAGAGCTGTCTACGCCGCCCGACAGAGCAAGCAACACCTTTTTGTCGCCAACCTGCTGTCTTACAAGCGCAACCTGCTCTTCAATAAACTTGTTGGCAAGAGCTGCTGTTGTGATTCTTTCCATTGTTTCGGGTCTTACATTTGAACTCATAAAAAATCCTCCTGTGATTTTTCTTAAATTTATTCAAAAAGCGGTGTTGAGAAGTATCTTTCTGCTGTGTCGGGAAGTACTGTTACTACCGTCTTTCCTTTACCTAATTTTTTCGCAAGCTGTATTGCCGCCGCAACATTTGTGCCGCTGGAAATGCCGCACATAATGCCCTCCTTGGAGGCAAGCTCTTTTGCTGTCTTTATCGCTTCATCGTCCTTGACAATGCAGATGCCGTCATATATTTTTTGATTGAGAATTGCAGGAATTATGCCGTCGCCGATTCCCATCTGAATGTGCGTACCGATTGAACCGCCCGAAAGAATTGCGGCGTGCTCTGGCTCAACTGCCCATATTTCCATATTGGGATTCTTTGCCTTGAGTGCTTCGCCGATGCCCGTAATCGTTCCGCCCGTTCCGATGCCCGAACAGAAGCCGTGTATTTCGTGTCCCACCTGCTCAAGAATCTCGACACCCGTTCTTTCACGCTGAATGGCACTGTTTGCGGGGTTTTCAAACTGCTGGGGAACAAATACATTTTTGTCCTCTCTTTGCATTCTGAGTGCCGTTTCAAGACATTCCTCTATGCAGGCTCCGATGTTGCCGTCATCGTGAATAAGTATAACCTCAGCGCCGTAATGATTGACAAGCTTTCTTCTTTCTTCGCTTACGGAATCAGGCATAATTATCTTTGTTCTGTAGCCTTTAACAGCTCCCACAAGAGCAAGACCGATGCCCTGATTTCCGCTGGTTGGCTCAACAATTACCGTTTTTTCGGGACTGATAAGACCTTTGCGTTCGGCATCTTCAATCATATTGAGTGCCGTCCTTGTCTTGATGGAGCCGCCCACATTAAGTCCCTCGAACTTTACAAGTATTTCAGCACCGTCAACGGGTGCAATTTTATTAAGACGAATTATGGGTGTGTTTCCCATAAATTCCAGAATATTGTTACAAATCATGAGAACTCCGAACTTACAAAAAAATATTTTACGTTTTATTATATACTTTTTTGTCCTGATTGTCAATTATTTTAAGCAAATTTTTTTTAAATATTGAACCGTTGACAGCCTTTGAACAATTGTATGAAAAATAATTACAAAACAGTTAATCTTTAAATATTCCACTATTTATATTAACATCGTGTTAACATTGTTGCTTTACAATTCGTATTGTAAGAGAACGTCACCTGTACATTTTGTACGGCTGTTCTGACCGAAAAAGAATATATTTTTGCCGTCGGCGGCAAAGTATAAATAAATATTTTTAAGGAGAAAAGAAAATGAAAAAAATGTTAATTGTTGCAGCTGCTGTTGCGGTTCTCGTTCTTTCAAGCTGTGCAAACGTTGTTGAATGTGCAACCTGCGGCGAAAAGAAGCCCGGCAAGACACAGGAAATTATGGGCGTTGAGGTTTCCATCTGCAACGACTGTATCAAGGCTGCTGAAGAAGCAATGGATGTTTTCGGCGGACTTCTCGGTTAATAACCCATACATACTGCGAGGCTGTTTCCTTTTCGGAGCAGCCTTTTTCTTTGTCATTTTTAAGGATAATTTTATGTATCTTTACCTTGTATTTTCCGAAAAGACATATTTTAGGTATAAAATGATATAAGAATATTTATGCCCTGTGCGGCATTTACATATTATAACAACGAAAGGAAAGATAAAAATGACAAAGATTGATATTTTCTCGGGCTTTCTCGGAGCCGGTAAAACAACCCTCATAAAGAAGCTTATTAAGGAAGGCTACAAGGGTGAAAAGCTTGTTCTTATTGAAAATGAATTCGGAGAAATAGGTATTGACGGCGGTTTTCTTAAAGAGGCAGGCATTCAGATTAACGAAATGAACTCAGGCTGTATCTGCTGCAGTCTTGTAGGTGACTTCAGCAAGGCACTTGAGCAAGTTATTACAGAATACAACCCCGACAGAATCCTTATCGAGCCTTCGGGCGTAGGCAAGCTCAGCGATGTTATCAAGGCTGCCAGAAACGCTAATACCCATGGTGCCGTTCTCGGCTCTTTTACAACAGTTGCCGATGCAGGCAAGGTAAAGCTTTACATGAAGAACTTCGGCGAATTCTACAATGACCAGATTGAAAATGCCTGCACAATTTTCCTCAGCAGAACTCAGCAGGTCAGTGAAGAAAAGGTTGAAAAGGCAGTTGAAATGCTCCGTGAGCACAACAAGGACGCCGTAATTGTCACAACCGACTGGGATAAGCTGACAGGCGAGCAGATGATTGAAGCAATGGAAGTAAGAAAGACCGTCAAGGACGACCTTGCTCAGCTTGAAAAGGAAGCTCACGAGCATCACCATCATGACCACGAGCATGAACACGGCGAACACTGCACCTGCGGTTGTCACGGTCATGACCACGATGAGCACGAGCACCATCACGAACACGACCACGGCGAGTGCTGTCACCATCACGACCACGACGAGCACGAGCACCATCACGAACACGACCACGGCGAGTGCTGTCACCACCACGACCACGATGAGCACGAGCACCATCACGAACACGAACACGGCGAGTGCTGTCACCACCATGACCACGATGAGCATGAGCATCATCACGAACACGACCACGGCGAGTGCTGTCACCACCACGACCACGACGAGCACAAGCATCATCACGAACACGACCACGGCGAGCATTGTACCTGCGGTTGCCATGACCATGACCACCACCATCATCACCACGCAGACGAAGTGTTCACAAGCTGGGGTATTGAAACAACACGCAAGTACACCAAGGAAAAGATTGAGCATATTCTTCACGAGCTTTCCCACGAGGACGAATACGGCTTTGTTCTCAGAGCAAAGGGTATCGTAGAAGCCGAGGACGGAAGCTGGATTCACTTTGACTACGTGCCTTCTTCTCCTGACGTAAGAAACGGCGGTGCCGAGGTTATCGGCAAGCTTTGTGTAATCGGCTCAAATCTTGACGAAGAAAAAATCAAGGAACTTTTTAACTGACGGGAAAAGGAAGTTTAACAGATATGGAAATACCGGTATATTTATTTACAGGCTTTCTCGATTCGGGAAAAACAAAGTTTATACAGGAAACACTTGAAGACGCAAACTTCAACAACGGCGAAAAAATCCTTCTTGTCGTTTGCGAAGAAGGCGAAGAGGAGTACAACAGCCGTCTTTTCCCCGGTGACAATGTTGTAATTGAAGTAATTGACGGCAAAGAAGAGCTTACAAAGGAGCACCTTACCGAAATTTCAAAAAAATCGAAAGCAGAGCGTGTGCTTATCGAGTACAACGGTATGTGGATGCTTGACGAGCTTTATGCGGCGCTTCCCGATGAATGGCTGGTTTATCAGGAAATGATGTTTGCAGATGCAGGCAGCTTTGAAAGCTACAATGCAAATATGCGTTCACTTGTGGGCGACAAGCTGAAAAGCTGTGAAATGTGCGTATTCAACAGAGCAAAGAAGGATTTTGACAAAATGGCAATTCACAAAATTGTTCGTTCGGTGTCGAGACGTGCTCAGATTGCCTATGAATACACAGACGGTGTTGTTGAATATGATGATATAGAAGATCCCCTGCCCTTTGACAAAAACGCACCCGTTATAGAGGTTGCCGACGAGGACTACGGTCTGTGGTACCGTGATTTTGCGGAAAACACAAAGGATTACATCGGCAAAACCGTAAAAATAACAGCACTTGTTATGAGAAACAAGCTTATCAATGCCAAGAGCGAAATCATTGTGGGCAGGCAGATTATGACCTGCTGTGCCGATGACATAGCCTACAAGGGACTGCTTTGCAAAACCTCAAATGCACAGGATTTTGCACAGGGCGAATGGGTAGATCTTACAGCAAAAATTTCCATGGAAAAGCACAGGGTTTACAGAAGCGAATCGGGACCTGTTCTTACAGCACAAAGCTGTGTTAAAACCTCAGAGCCGTCAAAGCCTGTTGCAGACTTTTTCTAAACAAGAAAATTTTTCCTCTGTCCGAGGAATAAACGGCAGAATTTCAGCCAAAATTATACAGAACATAAAATTTAACAGAAAAAAGGTGAGATTATTTGACCAACAACGAAAAGAAAGCAAAAAACCCAAAAAATGCATCATGGCATTACAATAAAAAAGCCGCAAATCAGCAAAAGAAAAAGCCGCTTTCAAAGTTCAGAGTTATCCCCTTGGGCGGACTGGGCGAAATCGGCAAGAATATGACGGTTGTTGAATACGAAGGCGAAATGCTGGTTGTTGACTGCGGAATAGGTTTTCCCGATGACAGTATGCCCGGCGTTGACCTTGTAATTCCCGACACCACATATCTTGAAGAAAACTTTGCAAAAATTCAGGGCTTTGTTCTTACCCACGGACACGAAGACCACATCGGTGCTCTTCCCTATGTTCTCAGAATGGTAAATGCTCCCGTCTACGGAACACTTCTTACATTGGGCATTGTGGAATCAAAGCTTGAAGAGCACGGACTTGTAAAGTCGGCTTCTCTTCATCAGGTAAATGCAGGCGACAAGCTTAAGTTAGGTAAATTCACGGTGGAATTTATTCACGTAAACCACTCTATAGCCGATGCCTGTGCAATTGCCATCACAACAGATGCGGGTACTCTTCTGTTTTCAGGCGACTTTAAAATAGACCTTACCCCCATTCAGGGCGAGCCTATGGATCTTGCACGCTTCGGCGAGCTTGGAAAAAACGGCGTGATTGCTCTGTTTATGGAATCAACCAACGCAGAACGTCCCGGCTACACCATGTCCGAAAGAACGGTAGGACGTTCCTTAAAGGAAATCTTCCTTTCCAACCCCGACAAGAGAATTATCATTGCCACCTTCTCTTCAAACGTTCACCGTGTACAGCAGATTATCGACTACTCCCACAAGTGCGGAAGAAAGGTTGTGCTGTCGGGAAGAAGTATGGTGACAATTATCAACGCCGCAGTAAAGTACGGCTATATGGATATTCCCGAAGGTACACTTATTGACATCAATGACACAAAGCGTTTCAAGCCTTCGGAAATTACAATTGTAACCACAGGTACTCAGGGCGAGCCTATGAGTGCTCTTTCAAGAATGGCGTTCTCCGAGCATGACAAGGTAACCTTGGGAGAAGATGACCTTGTTGTCATCTCCGCTTCCACCATTCCGGGAAACGAAAAGGACGTCACCAAAATCACAAACGAGCTTCTCAAAAAGGGTGTTACTCTTCTTAACGACGAGGTTGCAGACGTTCACGTATCGGGACACGCCTGTGCAGAAGAGCTAAAGCTCCTTATCCACATGACAAAGCCAAAGTATTTTGTGCCCATGCACGGCGAGTACAGACATCTGAAGCGCAACTGTCTTCTTGCACATGAAATGGGCATTGATTCCCACAATACCTGCATTGCCGAAATAGGCGACTGTCTGGAAATCGGCGAGGACGTTTTCAGAATCATTGAAAAAGTTCCCAGCGGTAAGGTGCTGATAGACGGTCTTGGTGTAGGCGACGTGGGAAGCGTGGTACTGCGTGACAGACGTCATCTTGCAGAGGACGGCATTATCATAGTTGTAAGCAGCATTGATATGGACTGTATGAGACTTTTATCGGGCCCTGACATAGTTTCAAGAGGCTTTGTATATGTAAAGGAATCCGAGGAGCTGATGGAAGGTCTTCGCATGAAGGCTCAGGAGGTGCTTGAAAAGTGCCTTGATGACGGCGTTGATGAATACAACGTGATCAAGGGCAGAATCAAGGATGTCCTTACCAATTACATCTACTCCATAACAAAGCGTAAGCCCATGATACTTCCCATAATCATGGAGGTCTGATATGTTTAAAAGCAAGGATACCGACGGCGTTTTTCTGCTTCCGAAAAAAGCGCTGAAATATGCCGTCAGTGCAAAAAAAAGCGAGCTTAAGGTGCTTATGTATCTCTTTGCAAATATGGGCACCTTCAATATGGAAAAGGCATGCAAAGAATTATCGGAATCGGCGGACAGCATAACGTCCGCCCTGTCCTTCTGGAGAGGTACGGGACTTATTGAAGAGCTTGAAGACGGTGTGGAGCATGAACCGGAAGAAAGTACCGACACACTTGACAGCAAGGCGGTCACAAAGTCTCCCTCCGAAAGAGGTTACTCCACTATAGAAATTGCAGATGCACGCAAAAACGACAGCGACTTTTCTCATCTTGTTGAATTTGTGGAATCAATAACAGGCGAGCTTCTCAACAGCTTAAAGCAGGGAGATTTGCTTTATCTTTACGACAATCTTGGTATGCAGTGCGATGTTATAATGGGCATTGCGGCACATTGTGTGGACGAAGGCAAAACCAAAATCCGCTACATAGTAAAGGCGGCAGAAGGAATACATAATGACGGAGTAAGAACCTATAAGGAGCTTGAAAGCTATCTTGCAGACAAGAAAAAGTACAAGGATTACGTTGCTTTTGTAAAGAAGCTTATAGGTGCAGGCGACAGAGTCTTTGCGGCAGCAGAAGAAAAGACGGTTAAAAGATGGGAAAGCGAATTTGAGTCTTCAAGAGAGCTTGTGACATATGCCTACGAAAGAACGGTAAGCCTTATCTCAAAGCCCTCTTTGGCATATATGTCGAAAATTCTCGAAAGCTGGCACAATGACGGCATAAAAACCGTTGAGGCTGCAAAAAAATCCGTAGAAGGAAACAGCAACAAAAAGAAAAAGAAGCCCGAGCTCAGCGAAAGAGCAAAGAAGGCGGGCTTTGACATTGACCTTGAGGATTTATTTGAAAAACCGTAAAGTCGGGAGAAATATATGAAAATAAACAAACTTGTTATATCAAGCTTCGGAAAGCTTAAGGATATAGGCATAACCCTTGATGAACGTGTTACGGTTGTCACGGGAAAGAATGAGGCGGGAAAAAGCAGTATTGCCTCATTTATAAAATATATGCTTTACGGTTTTTCAGGCTCACGAAGCAAAGATTTATCCGAAAACGAAAAGCTTAAATATATGCCCTGGGAAGGCGACTCCTGCTCAGGCGAGCTTTACTTTACGGGTGCTGACGGCAAAAGCTACAGCGCAATACGCAAAACCTCGGTAAAAAGTCAGAGCGGCGTCTTTGACGGCGACGGTATTCCCACCGAGATTTTAAGTGCAGGCGAGCATTTTCTGGGTGTCAGCGAAAACTGCTACAAAAAGACGGCGTTTATCGGCGAAAGCAATGTAGGCTTTTCCGATGCAGGCGAGCTTGACGAGGCAATACGCAACATCGTTTACAGTGCCGATGAGGGCGTTGACAGTGCAAAGGCTCTTAAAAAGCTGGACACGCTTCGCAAATACTATCTTACAAAAAACGGCAAGGGCGGAGAAATATACGACCTTACAAAGCAGATAGATGAGCTGACACAAGAGCGTGACAAGTGGCAGAACGGTCACAAGGAGCTTATGAGTGCCGAGTACAACCTCAATGAAATCTCAGCCAAAATTGCCTTTAACAAGGAGAAAAAAGCCGCCCTTGAAAAAGAGCAGGCAAACCTTGAGGCATACAATGCCGTAAAGAAGCTTGCACAGGCAGATGCCTTGAAAAAAGATGTGGAAGACAGCAAAAGGGCGTTTGAAGAGCATTTCGCAATAATGCAGAACGGCTCCTTTGTACCCGACGAAAGCTTTGCAGACACCTTTGAACAGCTGCTTCGTGACATAAGTGCACAGACAGGTCAGGCAAAGCAGATGGCGCAAAACGTGGAAAACGCAAAGTCGGGCGTTGAAAGCGTTTACGCCGATGAAAAGGGCAGAAAAATCTGTACCCGTCTTGAAGAAAAAGGCTGTGATGCTGCTGATGTACTGGAGGAAACCGCTTCTTTAAAAGCAAGTGCCAAAAAGTTTTTTACGCTTGCCGTAATATTCACTTTACTTATTCTCACTCTTCCGTTGGGCATATTCTTCTTTATCAAGAGAGCAAGCATAAACAAAAAGCTTGACGGTCTTTGCCGTGAGTTTGAATGTGAAAGCGTCACCGAGCTTGAGCGAAGCTTAAGTGCCGTATCCTCCTACAGAAATCTTGAAAAGAGTGCACGAGACATTTTGAAAAACGCCGCACAAAGCAGAGTTGAAGCAGAAAACGCCTTGAAGGAAAGCTTTACAAAGCTGCATATGTACGCCGAAAAATGTCCCTTTGATACATCGGATTCCACGGCTGTTCTTTTTGAAAATGCAAAGGAATACCTTGCACGTGTCAAGGCGTACAACGAAAAATGCAACCTTCTGAAAGCCAAGTGCAACGAAGCATATGTGGCATACAAAGCCTTTATGTCGTCAATTGACACAGAGGAGCTTTGCGGGCTTGCAAAAAACTACGATGAAAGCATCTCCATTCGTGACGAAGGCATTATTAAACGTGAAATCACCTTTTACACACAGGCAAACGATGCTCTTGCCGTCAAGGAGCGTGAGCTTGAAAAAACAGCCGCCGTTCTTGCAGGAACTCTTCCAAAGCCGGGTGAAATACAGTCTAAAATTCTGTCTCTCACCGCTTCCCGTGACGAAATGGTTAAAAAGCACGCCGCTCTTGAGCTTGCAATAAGCACCCTTGAAGAAGCAGGCGAAAGCATGAAAAAGGAAGCTGCTCCTCTTATCGCAAGTGAATCGGGAAGTCTGTTTTCCAAAATTACCGACGGAAAATACCGTGCACTTTTTGCGGACAGCGAAATGAAGCTGTCATTTCTTGAAGGTGACGGGGCTCAGACAAGAGAAGCAGGCTATCTCAGCACAGGAACGCTTGATGCGGCATACATAAGCTTACGTGTTGCCCTTTGCAAATTCCTGTACAAGGAAGAACCCGTACTTGTTTTTGATGATGCCTTCAGCCATATGGACGACGAAAGACTTAAACGCACAATGGAATTTCTGTGGCAGTTAAGTGAGGAATTCCAGATAATTATTCTTTCCTGCCACAGCCGCGAAAAGGAATTTTTCGAGGGCAAGGGAAAGATTATAGACTTTAAAATATGAGGTAAACCGAAATGTCATTTGAGAAAGCAAAAAAACATCTTGAAAAATACGGTTTTGAGGACAGAGTACAGACCTTTGACGTATCAAGTGCAACGGTTGAGCTTGCGGCAAAGGCTCTTGGCTGTGACGGAGCACACATTGCGAAAACACTTTCCTTTGCGGTAAGCGAAGAAAGAACGGTGCTTATCGTAACGGCAGGCGACACAAAGGTAAACAACGGAAAATTCAAGTCATTCTTCGGCGTCAAGGCAAAGATGCTTACCTTTGACGAGGTAGAGAAAAAAATCGGTCATGCCGTGGGCGGTGTGTGTCCCTTCGGAGTAAACGAGGGCGTTGAGGTTTATCTTGACGTGTCAATGAAGCGTTTTGACACAATCTATCCTGCCTGCGGAAGCGGCAACAGTGCAGTAAGGCTGACACCCGACGAGCTTGAAAAGTGTTCGGGAAGCCTTGGCTGGATTGATGTTGTTGTTCCGATGGAGCAGTAACGGAAAACAGTTGAAATTATAGTCTTACATTTTAACAGCAAAATTTAAAGGAGCCTTTCGGCTCCTTTTTACATTCATTTTTATCAGAGAATAGACTGCAAAAACTGCTGTGTTCTGGGATTTTTGGGGTTTGAGAAAATCTCCTCGGGTGTGCCGCTTTCGGCAATAACGCCGTCACACATAAACAACACACGTGTACCCACCTCTCTTGCAAAGCCCATTTCATGGGTTACGCAAACCATTGTCATACCGTCCTCTGCAAGCTTTTTCATAACGGCAAGAACTTCTCCTACAAGCTCAGGGTCAAGCGCCGATGTAGGCTCGTCAAAAAGCATTACCTCAGGCTTCATTGCAAGAGCTCTTGCAATTGCAACTCTCTGCTTCTGTCCGCCCGAAAGCTGTGACGGATAAGCCTTCGCCTTATCGGCAAGTCCTACCATTTCAAGAAGCTCCATCGCTTCCTTTTCTGCCTGTGCCTTGTCCATTTTAAGAAGCTTTGTGGGTGCAAGTGTAAGATTTTCAAGCACGCTCATATGAGGAAACAGGTTAAAGTGCTGGAACACCATACCCATCTTCATTCTCAGCTTGTTAATGTCGCACTTTGGGTCGGTTATACATTCATCGCCAAACCATATTTCGCCGTCAGTAGGCTCTTCAAGTCTGTTAAGACAGCGTAAAAATGTGGACTTACCTCCGCCCGAAGGACCGATAATAACTATCTTCTCGCCCTTTTTGATATGCTCGTCAATGCCGAGAAGAACTTTGATTTCATCGTTGTCGCCAAAGCTCTTGTATAAGTTTTTAACGGTTATCACCTTTACGCAGCCTCCTTTCGAGAATGGATACAAGCTTTGAAAGACCAAGCACCAGTACGAGATATACTATCGCAATGGCAACAAGAGGCATAAAGCTTGAATATGTGATTGAACGGATTTTAAGGCCGCCCAATGTAAGGTCTGCAACGCCTATATAGAAGGCAACCGATGTTTCCTTAAGCAAGGTAATAAACTCATTTGCAAGTGAAGGAAGCACCGCCTTGAATGCCTGAGGAAGAACGATGTGGTACATTGTTCTTATATATGTAAAGCCAAGGCTTCTGCCCGCTTCCATCTGTCCCTTATCAACCGACATAATACCGCCTCTGACAATTTCCGAAACGTATGCGCCCGAATTAAGACCGAAGCACACAATCGCCGACGGAATACTGCCGATACCTGCGGGAAGCAGTACAACAAAGTAAATTATGAGAAGCTGAATCATCAGCGGCGTTCCTCGCATAACCGACAGATACAGCTTACATATCCATGCACCGAAGTCAAGTGCTCCCGTTGTATCGTTGGTAACTCTTATTACAGCCACAATAAAACCGATTACAATACCGATAATAAGTGAAGCAAGGGTTACAAGAATGGTATTCTTAAGACCGTCAACAATGTACATATATCTCGGTCTTCCCTTGTCCTGCTCAAGGAAGTTTCTTTCAAACTCGTCCTTAACGGAATTAAGCCACTTAACGGCAGGAATACTTGTATCGGGCTTTTTGCTGTCATAGTTATTGAGAGTAAAGCACTCAACAATACCGTTCTTATAGGGAATGTTATTGGAAATGTTTATAGTTTCGCCGTTTACCTCACACTCAGACGCTTCCTTTACAAGAGCAACCGCCTTTTTATAGTCGCCGTAAAGGGCATCTATAACCTCGTCGGAAAGGTAAAGCTGAAAACCGTTTTCGGCAACCTCGTATATTGTAAGCTCAATATTCTTTTCAATTCTGCCTGCGCTCTCAAAATCCTTATTGAACTCTTCCTTGATGCTCTGTCTGACTATTGTGGAATTTGCCTTTGGCAGTCCCTTTTCAACTCTGTCGTTGTCTGTCTTGCGTGCAAGAACAAGGTACTTGTTAAGGTTTTCGCTGACAGTGCCGTAAAGGTCATATGTAGACACATCGCAGTCAAGAACAAGGCTTCTGTCGTCGCCCGGAGTAACACTCTTTACTTCAACGGTCATATTTTCCGTAAGGAAAACCGCCGTCTCCGCCTGTGCCTTTGGAAGTGACTGTATTCTTGCATCAACCACTGCCTGCGCCTGCTCTACCGTCAGCTCTCTTGACACCTTTGAAGCAAGGCTCTGGGCAATTACAACATACAGTGCAAAAACAACCGCCGCAAGCAACAGTGCCGACAGAAAAACTCTTTTTGTGGTTATCAGTTTCTTTTTCTTATTGTTTTTCACGGTAAATCTCCATATACATCACAAACGGGAATGAATCAATCCATTCCCGTCGGCGTTATTAATTATTTTGGGATTAAATCAATTACTTGATGTACTTTGCAACGATTGCATCGATTGTGCCGTCAACGATAAGCTCTTCGATAGCTGCGTTGAGGCTTGCAAGAAGCTCTTCGTTTTCCTTAGCTACGCAGATTGCATATTCTTCGTCAGCATAGGAGGTTTCGAGGATTACAAGACCTTCGTTTGCTTCAACAAGAGCAAGTGCAGGCTGGTTGTCAATGATTACGCAGTCAACTGCGCCGCCGTTGAGAGCCATAACTGCTTCGTTACCGTTTGCAAACTGAGAAACGAGGTCTGCACCGAAATCGTCTGTGGAGTAGATGTCGCCTGTTGTACCGAGCTGTACGCCTACCTTGTATGCAGCGCCTTCAGCGTAAAGGTCGTCAACTGTTGTGATGGGGCTGCCCTCCTTAACGATGATGGACTGAACGCCTGTAGCGTAGCTGGATGTAAAGTTAACGCTTTCTTTTCTTTCTTCGGTAACAGTCATACCTGCCATACCAAAGTCAACAGAGCCTGTCTGAACAGCAGTAAGAATGGAGTCGAACTGCATATCCTGAATAACCAGCTCCTTACCGAGCTTTGCTGCAATTGCTTCTGCGATTTCAGCATCGATACCTACGATCTTGTCGCCTACGTAGTATTCGTAAGGCTGGAAGTATGCGTTGGTAGCCATTGTGATTGTGTTGTCCTCAACTTCGGGTTCAACCTCAGCTTCGGGTTCTGTTTCTGTTTCGGGAACGTCAACAACATCTGTGTTGTCAACTACTTCTTCGAGTTCGTCTGCCGTACAAGCTGCAAAGCAGAAGCATACCATTACAAGTGCAAGTGCCAGTGTTAAAATTTTGCTGAATTTCATAATAAAAACATCCTTTCAAAATTATTTAGCCCATATATTATAGTATTTAATTTTTCAAAAGTCAATACCTTTGTCAGTTTTTTCACATTTTCAGTGTATAATCTCCGTTTATGCACTCATTTATGCATTTTCGCCATTATTTTTAACAGAACGGAAAAATTTCAGCAGTAAAAATCCCGAAACTATAATGCTCAGTACCTCAGCCACGGGCGTTGCAACAACAATACCCGTTTCCTGCCACATCTTACCGAAGACGTACATAAGAGGAATATCTAAAATACCTTTTCTCAGCACCGAGGTAACAAGTGAATAAAGCTTTTTGCCCGTAGCCTGAAAGATAGTATTCATAAGATATGTCAGGGCACAGAACACAACGGCAATTGCAAGAGTGGGAAGAAGCTGTGTTCCCTCCTTCACCGTCTGCGGCTCATCAATGAAAAACTTGATTATGGGCGAAGCAAAGGTTCTGTACACAAAGGTACAAGCCGCCGAAAATCCCACGGTAATGCCGAGAGTGAAAATAATTGTCTTCTTCATTCTTTTGAAGTTTTTTGCCGCATACGTGTAGCCGATAAGAGGAAGCACGCCCTGAGTAAGTCCCATATTTATATTGAACGCAAGAGTGTTGGCTTTTTTTGCAATGCCCAGACCTGCCACCGCCGCCGTACCGTATGCCGACATAAAGTTATTTGCCGCAATGTTTGACACCATGGCAAGAGAGGTTGAAAGACAGGCAGGTGCACCTGTTGCAAGCAGCTCGGGGACAATTTTACTTTTGATATTGAAGTCCTTTATATTAAGGGTAAACACGCTGTCCTTGGATTTCATAACGTAAATGATAAATATTACGCAGGAAACAACATTTGACAAAAGTGTTGCTATTGCCGCACCCGTAACCTCGTGCCCTTTTGGAAGAATGACAAACATAAACAGCGGGTCAAGCGCAATATTAAGCACCGCACCCGACGACATTATAAGCCCTGCCGCACGTGATGAGCCCACAGAGCGTACAAGATGCCCGAAAAGTGTTGTCAGCATGGTGGGAATACTTCCCACAGCCACCGTCCAGAAGAGGTAGTCGATTATATACTGCTTTGAATTATCATCACCGCCGATGATATAAACAAGCTTTTCACGGAATATGAAAATCAGCACACCGTACAGTATGGCAGCCGCAATACTTGACCACAAAGCAAAGGCAAAGGCACTTTTGGCATCCTCTTCCTTCTTTGCGCCAAGGCTTCTTGAAATAACACTTGACGCACCTATTCCGAAAAGGTTGGACAGTGCCGCCATAACTATAAACAGCGGCATTGCTACCGATATTGCCGCAACCGCACTTTCATTTCCCGTTCTGCCCACAAACCAGGTGTCGGCAAAGTTATAAATTATATTGAGTATCTGAGTAATTACCGTTGGAACAACCAAAGCAAAAACTGCGGCAGGTACGCTTTTATTCTCAAATATTTCACTTCTGTCGGTTTTCTTGGAATTCATTTACGCCTTTCAGCTCCCATCTTTATCTGTCTATATAGTATTCTCTAATTATTAACCTGAAATTACAAAACCGCAGTTATTTTATTTAATCATCTCTTATGGGGTAAAAATGCACAAAAAGCATCTTGCTCATTTGTGCACATTGCTCTTTCGCCGGAAACTGAGAAAAAAGGTGCAAAAATCCGACTTAAATTTGTTTACAAAAAACGACCAATTTAAAAAAGAAACTTATATCTATTGACAAAGCCGCTTCAATATGGTAAGGTTTAAGTGACGGGGTATATTCCCCAAATACGAACTGACAAAGGAGAAGACAGGTATGATTAAGATTAACAGACAGCAGTACGAAGACAAAGTATATGCTTGCTGGCTCGGTAAAAACATTGGCGGTACTATCGGTACTCCCTACGAAGGCAAAAGAGAATTGCTTGACGTTAAGGGCTTCAAGACAGAGCCCGGCAATCCTCTTCCCAATGATGACCTTGACCTTCAGCTCATCTGGCTCAAGGCTATGCGTGAAGTAGGTCCCATGAAGCTTGATGCAAAGGTTCTGGGCGAATACTGGATGGACTTCATCGTTCCTTTCTGGAATGAATACGGTATCGGTAAGTCCAATATGATGCACGGCATCTCCGCTCCTATGTGCGGACAGTACAAGAACGAATGGAAGCATTCCAACGGTGCATGGATCAGAACAGAAATCTGGGCTACACTTTATCCTGCTTGCATTGAAGAAGCTATCAAGTTTGCTTATTATGATGCCTGCGTTGACCACGGTATCGGCGAAGGTACATTTGCTGCCATCTTCGTTGCAGCTCTTGAAAGTGCCGCTTTCGTTATCAGCGACATCAGAGAGCTTATAAAGATCGGTCTTTCAAAGATTCCGTCAAATTGCCGTTTCTACAAGTTTATCGTAACTGCCTGCAACTGCTACGACGAAGGCAAGACATGGCAGGAAGCAAGAGAAATTATTCTTGAAATGGCACTTGCTGACGAAGAGCTGGGCGGTTGGTTCCAGGCTCCTGCAAACGTTGCATTTGCAGTTATCGGTCTTCTCTACGGCGAAGGCGACTTCAAGAACTCCATTCTTATCGCTGTTAACTGCGGCGACGACACCGACTGCACAGGTGCTACCGTTGGTTCTATTCTCGGTATTATCGGTGGTACGGCAGGCGTTCCCAAGGACTGGCAGGAATACATCGGCGACAGCATCATCACCGTTTCCGTTAACAAGGGTGCATGCCGTGTTCCCGCAACCTGTACAGAGCTTACACAGCAGGTTATCCACACCAACAAGCTTACTCTTTGGGGTTGGGTAAATACCGCTGTTGTTGACGGCGAAACAGAAATTCCCGAAGAAGACGTTAAGAAGTTCTACGGCGACAGCTATGTTCAGAAGCTCGTTTCCCGTTCACCTTACCACGTTGAGCACGACTTCCCGCTTTCAACCGTTGTTGTTGAATACGACAGAGAGCCCGATGTTAAGCCCGGCGATGAAATCAACGTAACAGTTACTGTTGCCAAAAAGCTTGCTTCCCAGAAGCACTACAGTGCACGACTTCTTCTTCCCGAAGGTTGGACATATTCAGGTCCTTCTTACATCAACTGTTCAAGAAAATCTCCTGCAACACCTGTTTCCCATACCTTTAAGGTAACCGTGGGTGAAAAGGTTGACTGCAAGAACAGAGGCGTTGTTGAGGTTACCTGCGACGGCAGAGCCGACGTTGGACTCGTTCCCCTCATTTTCTTCGGTGCATAGTCGGGTACGCCCGACAGCGGTGACGTGACCTTATTGCGGATTTACGTCCTGCCATCGATGCCCGAATACAGTCCCGTTTGACCGTCTTCAATCAAAGCGGTCAAACTAAGTGCTTCACCGGTGGAACATAATAAAAATCCGAGCCTCAAGTGCTCGGTCAGACAAAACGTCAGCCAAACAACGGCTGACGTTTTTACTTTTATCCAAAAAATGTTATCACAGTATCAATACAAAATACGTTTAAAGCTGATAAACATTGATTCTCTGATATACTATTACACAAAAAAGACGCACTAAACAGCAAAAAAACATTGACTTTTATGTTAATATAGGTTAAGATTTAAGCAGTATAAAAAGTGTGCTCAAAGGAGTGGATTATTATGGATAAATATCGCAACCTTCGCCCAACCTATCTCATAGACGACATTCACGGGTGGTATTGGGGGAACAAGCTTACCGATTGGGACATAGACTACCGTGGTGCAGGCAGAGGCTGGAAAAAGGACGATATGGGCGGCAGAAGAAAGCTTATAAGCGTTCTTGACACCTATCCCACAACCGCAAAGAGAGATATAAACGAGCAGTTTGGCGGAAAGCTCACCTTTGAAGCGGAATACAATCTTATATCGGGAGAAGGCTTCTTTTTTGAATTCAGCAACAAAACAGGCGAAATGTTCAAAATCGTTCACCGTGACGGTTACTTCACCGCAAAAGGTCAAAAGCTTTTTAAAATCGGTTACGGTCTTCACATTATAAGACTGGTGCTTGATATAGACAATGGCACAGCTCAGTACTTCTCCGACGGAAAATACATTGGCAAATGTGCTTTCACGGGCGATGCCGTAAGTGTATCTCGCTTAATATGCGGTTTCGGAAAAGAAGATACAGGCGAAGCACACCTTGAGCACAACGTAAAGCTTCACAAAAACTATCTTTACGTTGACAGATGTGCCTTCTACCACGAAAGAGAGCTGTCCGACGACTATACCGCAGCCTGTGTAAAAGGCAAGTCCACCGTCAAATACGCCGATTACTACAACAAAGAGCATTCGTGGCGAGATTACTCGGGAAAGCTTTATGCCTACAAAATCAAAGCTTCGGCAGATTCATCAATAAATATTGTAAGAAAGTTTGACAGAGCATCGGGAAATGTTGTGTTTGAAGCAAGATACTATCTGCCAAAGAAAAACTCCAAGGTCACTTTTTCTCTTTGCAAGGCAGACACAAAGGTTGTGTCGGTGTTTGACCAATACAAGGCTCTTTGCTGCAAAGACGGCGTTTTACGTGAGCACAACGGCAATGTATGGCAGACTCTCAGAATATGTGCAAACACAAATAACAAAACCGCACTTGTATGGCTCAACGGAAAGAAAACCTCCGTTATCGGCTTCGACGGCGATGCAGATTTTATCGACAGCTTCAGAATCGATTTTGACGCAGACAAGGCATCTGAGCTCTGGTACACCGACCTTGTTGCCTATGTACAGCCTCCCGAACCCGAGGATTATGTTCCAGAGCCTGTTGTTCCCAAGAAAAAAGGCGACTATTATGTGGGTATGAACATATGCTCAATCTGGAGAACGGGAACGCACAAGGGCTGGGGCTGTATTACTCCCTTTGAAGAAAACAAGCCTCTTTTGGGCTTCTACGATGAGGGAAATCCCGAAACAAGCGACTGGGAAATAAAGTGGATGGCAGAGCACGGCATAGACTTTCAGCTTTACTGCTGGTATCCAACACTTGACCACAGACCTTTTGTGAGAAACTC
The DNA here is from genome assembly GCA_045539625.1 of Eubacteriales bacterium. Classification (GTDB taxonomy): domain Bacteria; phylum Bacillota; class Clostridia; order Oscillospirales; family CAG-382; genus UMGS1387. The sequence continues at coordinate 22,686 of JAZQFS010000103.1, forward strand.
ATCCCCCTCTGCCATTTACGGCGGTCATTTAAGTGCAAAGTACAGCGACAAGGTTAAGTTTGCCCTTTTATTTGAAGCCAACGGCACAAATGTACTTTCCGCCAAAACCTTCCGTGAAATATATGTGCCCAACTGGCTTGACTACTTCTTCTCGGACGACAGATATATGTCTGTTGACAACAAGGCAATTATGTCAATTTATGCGCCCAAAAAGCTTATGGCTTGTTTCGGCTCTCCCGAAGCTTTTGTTGTGGAGATGAATTATCTCAGAGGCAAAGTCAAAGAGCTGGGATATGATGACCTCATTATAATGGCTTGCGGAGAAAATGAGCCAATCTACAAGCAATACGGCATTGATGCCGTTCACGCATACAACTGGGGTACTCTCGGTGCAGATCCCGAATTTACAAAGGACAGAATTATCACAAGCTCCAAAAGAGAAGGCGGAACACACGTTGTTCCCACTGTAAGCTCAGGCTTCAACAGCATTGCATGGCACGGCGTAAGACATGACCAGATGAGCTCCGAGGATATGGAAAAGTGTCTTACCTGGATAAGAGACGATGTTCTGACACAGTACGACAAGGATTCATGGAAGAGCAAGCTGGTTATGCTTTCCACCTGGAACGAGTACGGCGAGGGCACTTATATGATGCCGTCGGGACTTAACCGCTTCGGCTATCTTGATGCAATAAGAAAAGTTTTCACCGAGGACAAGCCTCACTTTGATGTTGCTCCCACAGAGGAACAAAAGAAACGCATCTGCAATCTTTTCCCCACAGACAGAAAAATGCTTGCTTCCCTTGACAAGGAAAGAAAAGCACCTGAGTACAAAGTAGTAAAGAGGTACGAGTTCAAAACACAGGCTGATATAGACAAATGGGAATTCCAAAGAGTTGCAAAGTATGAGCTTCGTGACGGAATCCTTTACGGTGAAACCGTGGAAAAATCGCCAACGATGATACTTCATGACGACGATTTTCTTCCCTTTGATGCAAGCAGTGTTGTCAAGATAAGAGTAAACATAAGAACATACAAGGAGGACGGCAAGATTTGCTGTGTATGCGTGGGCTTCTCCCGCAGCAATGACGGCACCTTCCACCCCGAAACCTATTACAGTCCTTCCGTACCCGACAGAATTGCTCCTCTTGAATACAAGGTAGTAAACATTCCCCGAATGCCGTGGGAAGGGAAAATTACGGGTATAAAAATTCATCCCGTTTATGCGGCAGGACACTTTGAGCTTGAAAGCGTTGAATTTCTTGATTTAAAGCCTGAATACAAATTCATTGTTGACGGTGTAAGTGTGGATATGCCCATATTCCCCGAGTTTGACAAAAACTCAAACGCCTATCTCCCCTTCGATCCCGTAAGCTCTCTCACCGAGCTTGTACCCATTTACCATGAATGGGTGGATTCGGAGCAAAAGCTTATTATAAAAGCAAAACACGAGTACGAGTTTACAAATGGAGAAAAGACTTTCCTGAGAAACGGAGAAGTGTGCAAAATGGAGCGGGCACTCTCCTTTACCGACGGTCTTCCCATGCTTCCTGCAAGCATATTTGCGGAAATACTTGACAGAAAGTTTGAAATCGTAAACGGTTCCGTCACTTTCTCAAAGTAACCCGAAGTACAGAACAGGGAAAAAGAGACTGCATCAAAATTTATGCTTTGCCCAAAAACAACGGGGCGATGTAATCATCGCCCTCTACAAAAAATGTTGATTATACACAAAAATAAAAGGTCTGTAACAATTGTTTTGCTACAGACCTTTCTTATGTTATACTTCAATCAAAAAATGCTTTTACAATTCCCATAAAATCCGCACCAATTGTGGGGTGATTTGGAAACTTTGCTTTTCGTTCGGCATTGTATTTTTCTGCAATTGCTTTAAGGTCGAAAGCTCCTTCATTTTGGCTCTTTTTAATGTAGCCATAAATTTCCTTAAAACATTCCTTGCATCCGTCAAGGTATTTTTTTACCTGTGCTTTGCCGAATGCCGTCTGACCGTCGGGAAAATAATCGTGGCTTGTTATCAGGTTTTCAACATCAAGAGCCTTTGCCCTATCAATGCTGTCAAGCCACTGCCCTACATTTCCGTACACGCCGTACCTCAGTATGCCGTAGCCCTGAAAGGCATCGGCGGTAAGAAGTGTGCTTGTTCTGCCGTCAAGTATTGCCGTACAGTCATGGCTGTGACCGCAAAATCGGTAAAGGGTGAGATTTTCGCTTATTTTCATACCGTCATCGGCACATATTACCCCGCAAATTCCCTGCTTTTCAAAGTATTCGCCGTCGCCTGCATATATCTTTGCTTTCGGATACGCTCCTGCAACGTACTTCAAAGCACCTGCGTGGTCATCGTGAAAATGGGATATTACTATGCGTTTTACTTCATACCCGTCATTTACAAAGTCCTTCAGCACAGGCAGGATATAATCCTCTGCATCTTCCTTTGTTGTTGCCGTGTCATACACCGTTATTTCTTTATTTTCCACAACGAAAAACACGCTTGTAAATACGCTTTCAAAGGGCACTTTAAGAAGGTAGATATTGGGAACAATTTCAACCGTATTATTCAACCGTCAGCACAACCTTACCCACGTTTTCACCTCTGTAAAGAATATCGTGAGCCTTTTCCGCCTCGGTAATGGGCAGCACCTTATAAATGGTAGGCTTTACAAGTCCTGCTTCAACCTTTGGCCACACATTCTGTACAAGCTCAGAAAGAATCTGTGCCTTAACCTCAGGTGTTCTTGAACGAAGTGTGCTTCCCACAATTCTAACATTTCTCACATAGATATTCTTAAGATCGATTTCTGTTTTCTGACCTGCAAGCGCCGCAATCATAATCCATCTTGCTCCGTGCTTCAGGTAGTGGATACACTTGCCCATAACCTCACCGCCAAGGCAGTCAATGGCAACGTCAACGGGATGACCTTCGTCAAGCTGCTTTTTCAGCACCTCAACAATATCCTCGCTACTTGTATCAACAATAATATCGGCACCCAGATGCTTTATACTGTCGGCAATCTTGCGTGAAAGAACAGTTGTGATAACTCTTACGCCGAAAGCCTTTGCCATAGGAATAATAACACTTGCAAGACCGCTTGCACCTGCGTTCATAAGAAGTGTATCACCCTCTTTGATTTTACCCTCAATAAACAGGTTAAGGTAGCCTGTTGCAAATGCTTCGGGAATGGCAGCCGCTTCAATTACAGAGCAGTTTTTGGGTATGGGCATAAGCATATCGTACTTTACATTTGCGTACTGAGCATAGCCGCCTCCGCCGAGAAGTGCACAAACCTTATCCCCCACCTTAAAGGAGGACTTCTTTGCCGCCTCTTCGCCAACTTCCGTAATTGTGCCTGCTATTTCAAGTCCCATCCATTCGGGACAGCCTGCAGGAGGCGGATAATCGCCCTCTCTTTGCATAAGGTCGGCTCTGTTAAGTGCCGCCGCTTCTATTTTTACCATACAGTCCTCACTGCCGCAAACGGGATTCGGAACATCGCTCCAACTGAGACTTCTGTCATCGTTTACAAGTATAGCTTTCATTGTTCAGTACTCCTTTTCAATTCAGTTAAACGCACCAAACCCCATCAAATCTCTTATCTGTCTTGACGAGCTGATAAGTGGCTGGAATGTAGCACCGTAAGGCTTATATTTAGGCACGCTCAGATACATACAGCTTCCCAGAAATACGCCTATCTGTCTTACAAGCGTGCACTTTGAGCCGCCCGCAAGATAAAGAAAAGGCTTGTCAAGGGTATGCTTTAAGGTGTTTATTGCAGAAAGGCTTACCATCTGCTGTTCATCGTTGTCCGAGATATTAACAATCTTTATAATATCCGCACCTCTTGATTGATGTGCAAGAGCATATTCCACAACTGTTTTTTCATCAATAAACTCGTGGGTATGGCTGGACATAAGTACCTCACAGCCCATAGCGTGGATTTTTTCAATAAGCTCCTTCTGCTTTGCCACAGCTTCCTCATTGTAGGTAAGCTCTTTCTTTTCGGGGCAGTACAAATCGCCCATAACATCAAGCAGCGTTGCACCGCATCTTCCGCACAAAAGAAGATATTCCACACGCTCATCGTCCGTAAGGTCTGCGTTTTCCCAGCCTCTGTAGCATGCCGTTACATATATGGGAAGCCCTTTACATTCGGCAAAAATCCTCTTAAGGTCGGTTTCGTTTCTGTACTTTTTCTCAAGCACCTCCATAAGCAGGCAAAAGCCTTCAGCTCCCTGTGCAAGAGAATTTGCAATGTCCGCAATGAATTCTTCGGGAGTTTTTTCTCCGAAAATTGCACATACAAGAGGTTTTGAGTGATTCAAAAATGTAGGTTTTTTTGTTACCATGTCAACATCTCCTTACTTCTTGTTTTTCATGATGTTTCTTCCGCCGTCTGAAAGTATGTTGATACCCGTCATAAACGATGCCTTGTCCGAAGCAAGATACATCATAAGGTCAACCATTTCCTGAGGCTCGGCAGCTCTGCCCATAAGGGTTTTCATATTCGCCATAGCTTCTCTTGTGAGAACAGGTCCCGGTGCTACACACACGCATCTTACATTATACGGTGCACCTGCGAGAGCTACAGACTTTGTAAGTCCGTTCATTGCCGCACTTTTGGAAGTGGAATACGCAACATTGGCACCGTCGCCTTCCTCGCCCGTAATTGAGCCGATGTTTATGATTACGCCGCTTTTCTGCTTTGCCATCTGTGCCATTACCGAGTGGCAGAAGTAAAACTGCCCTTTAAGGTTTACATCAAGTCCCCAGTCATAAATCTCAATGGGAACTTCATGAAAGGTGGTAACCGTCTGCTTGAGCACTCTTAATTCCGCACCGCCTGCAAGGTTCACAAGAACATCTATACTGCCGTACACTTCAACCGCCTTGTCTCTTGCCGCCGTTACGCTTTCATAGCTTCTTACGTCACACTTTACGCCAACGGCTCTTCCGGGATATTCCTTGTTGATTTCGTCCACCTTTTCCTTGAGTGCTTCTTCGTTAATGTCTGCCATAACTGCGTTTCCGCCTTCTTTGACAAAGCACTGACAAAAGAGAAGTGCCATTCCCGATGCCGCACCTGTTACAAGTGCCGTCTTGTTCTGAAATTCCATAATATTTCCTCCTTAATCTATCACTCCGCAGCAGCGAAGTACTGTTCTGAATACCGTCAGTTCATAATCGTAGCTGTTGGGGTTTTCCATATCACCCGCAATGATAAGTGCAAATTCACGCATCATTTCATCGTATCTCGGGAACTGCACCGGCTCCATATCAATATGACTGTCACACCATGCACCCTTCTGCGACTTTTCCACATCATAGTCGGTGTAGATTGCACGTACTTCCTCTCGTTGCTCACCGAAAATCTTCTCGGGTATGAGTTCTTCAAGAGGATTTATAAGCATGGTTGCCTTTGTTCCGCACACAACAAGCTGACGTCTTGCAAAGCCGTTAAGCTCTGCACCGCAGCTCTTTACAAAGCTTACGCCGTTATCGTATTCCAACACCGCAAAGCCCAAGTCCTCGCAGTCAACACCGTTCTGCATTGTGGGACGATTGAAGGGTGTAACCTTCTTGGGTTCTCCCATAAAGCGCACCACCAAATCAATGTCGTGACAGCCGAGAAAATACATCATACCGCCTTTGAATTGCTTTAACCATTTGTGCTTGCTTGCTTCATGTCTTACGCTCATATGAGCCTCAACGCTGTAAACATCGCCGAACTTGCCTTGCTTTACCATCTCAAGTGTCTTTTTAACCATTGGGTTATATCTGTACATATATCCCATATGGAAGCAGAGATTTTTGCTTCTGAGGGTTTCCACAAGCTTTGAAAAGCTGTCATAATCTGCCGTTCCGGGCTTATCAAGGTGGATTGCAACACCTTTGTCTGCAAACATCTGAGCATACTTTGTTGCGGTATATTCGGCACTCTCGATTACTGCGCCGTCAAGGTCTTCAATGCTGAGTGCCTGTTCCAATGTAAGTATAGGGAATTTTTCATACTCTGCTCGTTCATAGCAGATTTCAAGTCTTTGTCTTTCTTCATCATCGGGAATACAAAGTCCCACAACCTCAAACACGTCCGTATTTCTCACAAGACTGCGGAAGGTGGGAAGTGCGTGGTCGTGGAGTACGCCGACTTGGATTACTTTTATTCTCATAGTGCTTCTCCTATATCTTCGACCAGTCAAACTGCACCACAGGGAAAGACTTTTCCGTAGCAAGCCTTGAATAAACCTCGGGTGCATCGTAGGGCGAATGAATTTCCGATATCATCTGCTTTAAATTTATTCTTCCAAGGCTTATAAGCTTAAGAAGCGTCAAAGCATCGTCGTGGTCGGTGTAGTTGCCGTGTGTTGACTCTTTTTTCTGTCTTGCCTGAGTGTGTGCTCCGATAAGAGATACTCCGGGACCGTGAACTTTTCTGTAGTAATCAATCGTAAAGTTAGAGTCTCTTGTACAGCCGAGAAGTGCAACACGTCCAAAGCGCGCCATACAGTCAAGCACCATATCAAGTGCCTTGCCGTTGCCTGTTACTTCTATTGCAACATTCAATCCGCCGCCCGTCAGCGATTTCACCTTTTCTGCAAAGCCTTCTTCAAAGGGATCAAGTGCGTAGTCTGCACCGAGGGTGAGAGCCTGCTCTCTTTTTTCCTTGACAGGATCAACTGCTATAACAGGAGCCGCTCCCGCCGCCTTAAGAAGCTGTACCGCAATAAGTCCCAAAACGCCAAGTCCCATTACCGCCGCACTTTCACCGATTTCAAGATAACACTTTCTTATCGCCGCAAGAGGAAATGTTGCTATATGCACCATTGATGCTTCGGAAAAGCTAATGCTGTCGTCCTCAATTTTATGTACATTCATCTGATTGAGGCAAATGTATCTTACGTGTCTTGTCCACGAGCCTGCAACTCTGTCACCCACCTTCAGGTCTTTGACATTCTCGCCCACAGCCTCAATTACGCCTGCGGCACTGTAGCCGCTTGTGTTGGGAAAAATCGATTTTTCGGCAGGTCCTGTGAAAATAGACACATTAAGGTCACCCAAAAGATTTGCTCTTTCCGTGCCGCTGCTTATGGTTGTGCTTTCAATTCTTAACAGCACCTCATCTGCACCCGGTACGGGAATTTCATTGTCAAATACCTCAGCCTTGCCAACGTCGGTAAATACTATACTCGGATTTTTCATAAGCACATACCCCCTAAGTTTTATATGGGTATAATACCATATTGACAAGTATTTTTCAATGTGATATACTACACAAAAAGAGGTAATTTTATCTAAATTTCAAAATCGAAAGTGTGATATACCGTGACAAACGCATTATTTTACAGTAATTTTCGCTTTAATGAGTACTCTCATCCGCAAACAGTTCATATCGACAATTCACTTGGCATAAGCTGTCATTTTATCGGGCTTATGAAAAAGGGAAGCGCTGAAATCAAATGCGACAAGTATTCATTAAAGCTGAAAAAAGGTGATTTATTCTACATTCCCAAAGGTCTTTCGTACCATTCATACTGGTATTCCGACGGAGACAGCGTGGATTTTTATTCCTACGGCTTTCAGAACATACCCGTCCCGCACAATCAGCGGTACAAGCTTCAGCTTTTGACTCAGACACAAAGCATAAAAGAAAAGCTTGCTCTTTTGGCAGAAAACAGAACCTCAGGCTGTCGTGCAATAGGCTTGTTTTATCTGCTTTTATCCGAGCTTCTTGAAAATATGCAGACAGAGAATCCCGACTACAGGCAGGAAATCGTTGACAAGGCAAGATGCTTTATGCTGAGCCACGATGTATTTACAATATCGGATGTTGCAAGATACTGTTCTGTCAGCGAATCGGGCTTTTATTCAATATACAAAGAGGTGACGGGCACAACGCCTCAGGAGGTAAAAAACTCCATCAGAATACAAAAGTGTCACGATCTTCTCGCCGTTGACGGGCTTTCCGTTGAGCAGGTCAGCGAAAGAATGGGCTTCAGCTCAAGCTCTTATTTCAGAAAGGTATTTAAAAAGTACGCAGGTGTAAGTCCTTCGGATATAAGAAAGAGCACAAGGTTTTCTGCACCGTAAAATAAAAGCTTCCCTTCACGGGAAGCTCAGTCTTTTGAAAAAGTATGTTTTATCTCACGTTTTAGGAAAACCCCCGGCGAGGGTTTTCCTCTTTTTCGTCCTTTTAGGACGAAAAATTCACCTTTCCTGCGCTTTATGAAGCACAAGGAATTTCGACCTCTGCGGAGGTCGACCAAAGGCTTCTCGCCTTTGGAAACTCGGTCGCTTTCTTATAAGAAAGCTCCGCAAAGAATTTTATAACAGGTTTTGCGACAATCTCGGCTTCCCTTCACAGGGAAGCTTTTTTATGCCAGCGCGCCGTTTTTGCACTCTTTTCTGAATATGTACACAAAATAGATTATTTCAAATGCTGCCGTAATCGTCCACGAAGCGGCATACAGAAGATACAACGATTCAACTGTGCCGAAGTAACTGAACACCGTATAAATCCATATAAGCCTGAACACACACGAGCCTGCAATAACGGCATACATGGGAACAACACTTCTGCCAAGACCTCTGCAGGCAGCTATTGTTCCGTCCATAAAGGCAGAAATCCAGTATGTAAGTCCCATAACCGCAAGCTTCTTCATTCCTGCCGCAATAACCTCAGGCTCTTTTACAAACAACGACAAGAACTGTTCTCCTGCAAGATAAAGTCCCACACCCAGAACCAACCCTGCCGCAAGTGAATAAACAAGTCCTATATAAACACTCTTTATTACTCTTTTCTTGTTTCCCGCACCGTAGTTTTGCCCCACAAAGCTGGAAATTGCCGTGTAAACCGCCGCCATAACGTCATACACAATGCCGTCGGCGTTACCCGCTGCCGCATTTCCCGACACCATAACCGCATCAAAGGTATTTACACCTATCTGCACAAATATATTTGCAAAGTAGAACACAGCATTCTGCAGTCCCGACGGCAAGCAAATGGCAATAAGTGCTTTTACCTTATCCTTATACGCTTTAAGCTTTGACACACTCAGCTTTATTTCTTCGTCACGGCTTTTTACAAGCTCTGCAACAATAAGAAACGCCGATGTATATTGGGAAATTATTGTGGCAAGAGCCACACCCTCAGTGCTCATACCCATTACAACAACAAAGAACAGGTTAAGTGCTACATTAAGCACACCTGAAAAGAACAGATAAAACAGCGGCTTTTTAGTCTCGCCAACAGCATTGAGAACAGCGTTGCCGAAATTGAAAATGCTCAGAGCAGGCATACCCAGCATATATATCTTAAGATATACTACCGCCCCGTCAAGCAGTTCAGCTTTGGTATTCATCGCCACAAGTATGGGCTTTGCAAAGAAAAATCCGAACACCGCAAGAAACACGCCGAGAATCAAGCTAAGTACAAAAGCCGTGTGCACCGTTTCGCTTACATCTTTTGAGTTTTTCGCACCTCTCGCACGTGCCGTAAGTACATTTATACCCCCTGCCTCGCCTATCAAAAAGCCTACAAACAGGTTTACAAGCATAGACGTTGAGCCAACAGAACCAAGTGCCATTGAGCTTGAAAAACGTCCCACAACCGCAAGGTCTGCCATATTAAACAAAACCTGCAAAAGGTTGCAGAACATAAGAGGCAAGCTGAATACTATCATCTGCTTCCAAAGATTACCGCTTGTCATATCGGAATTTATTTTACGCATTTATAAGTCTTCTTTCCGAACATTGTTACACCTAAATTATAATCATCATCTACCTTGTTTTCAATGGTTTTTAGTAACTTATGTTCTATTTTAATACAAAATATTTTGAAACAGCCTTGTTCTCGGTACGTTATTAACGCTTTCCAAACAAAAAAAACAACCTGCACCGCAAGGCACAGGTTGAAAACAACATTTACACTAACTGAGAGAAGAATATCCGAAGCTGTTTATGAGAGCATCAATCTTCTGCCCTGCTTTACACAACGGACAGTCATATGCGGGATATGTTTGATAGTCACCCAAAAAGTCGGGGTTGAAGCAGGAGTAGATAGGCAGGTCGCCTTTTGTCTTTTCCTGAGTCGAAAAGATTGCCGACACCCCCGATACATATCCGCCGTAATACTTTACAGCCTCAATAGCCGACTCAACCGTTTTACCCGAAGAATAGGAAACGGCAAGAATCATCACGTGCTTTCCGCCAATCATGGGGACGGTATTGTCACGGAACAGAAGTTGGCTTGTGTTTGTGGTTTCAGGTGTTACAACATAAATAGACTTATGAGCATTCATACTGACAAAATCAGCCTCTGTAAGCTGCTGGGCAAGGCAGGCACCGATAACCTCAGTACCGTCAAGGCAGAGGATTGTATCAACTACCGTGGAATGATAAAAATATGAGCGAAGCTCCTCGGCAACAGCCTTTGCTTCCGAAAGACGTGCCTTTTGTGCAACCACGTCAATATAGTAATTGCTGTGGCGGTTACTTGAAGCAAAATGTCCCTTTGCAACTCTCAGAAACAGGTTGTTACGCTTTGTTGCATGCTTAGATGTGTTTAATGTTGACATAATAAATCCTCCTTTGATTATTCTTTGATAATATAATACTATATTATTGTGCGTTTTGCAAGAGGATTATTACAAGTTGTACCAATATTCATAAAAGTTTTATGTTATATTGTGGATATTGCACAAAGATTTGCGATGAGTGGAAGGGATATCACCTCAAAAAAGTACTTTTTTTAAACATTATTTATATATGGCATAAAAGTATTTTCGTTAGTTTCGTATATAAATTTCTGCTATCGTACAAATAATCATGGCGAAGCCGTGTATATCATCAAGACGAAGTCTTGCATATCATCAATTCCGTAGGAATTGTATATCATCATTGCGAAAGCGGTTTTGATACACGCTTAAGGCGTGATAATATACAGTCCTGACGGACTGATGAGATACAAGGGCGTTTAACGCCCTTGATGTTATACCATTGCTTTCGCAATGGATAAAAAAACGACAGGT